>JBGPIS010000037.1:0-11450 GCA_041484965.1 Methylomirabilia bacterium | reverse complement strand
GATCGGGGAGAACCAGCGGGACCGCGCCGCCTCTTCGCGCGTCGGCCACCGCGCCGGAGGCAGCGCGTGGCGGACGCGCTTGCCCGCTGTCACGGGGCAACGAGCTCGACCGCGCGTCCCGACTTCCCGGAGCTCACGGCAGGCAGGCGAACCCGTCGATCTCGAGCAAACAGCCGTCGGCGGCGTCGTAGAGGTCGCGCGCGCCGACGAGCGTCATGGCCGGGAAATGCTTGCCGAAGTACTCGCGGTAGACGCCGCCGATCGCCTTGCCCTGGCGCTTGTACTCGTCGGCGTCGAGGACGTAGATCGTGAGCTTCACCACGTCGCTGAGCTGACCGCCGGCCGCGGTGACCACGGTCTTGAGGTTCGCGCACACCTGGCGGAACTGGGCGACGATGTCGCCCTTGCCGACCGTGCGGCCGTCCTTGTCCTTGGCGACCTGGCCGGCGAAGAACAGCAGGTGCCCGCCGCGCGTCTCGACGCCGTGGGCGTAGCCGACGGCCTTCATGAGCGTCGGCGGATTGTGAACGTGGATCTCGCGGGTCATCGCGGACCTCCTCGGGACGGCGTGGTGCCGTCGAGCACGATCGTCTCGCCGTTGGTGGCGTCGTCGTGGAGCAGCTTCGCCGCGACGGCAGCGACCTCGCCGGGCTCGATCAGCCGGCCGCCAGGGTTGATCCGGGCCATGGCCTCCACGGCCTCGTCGAACGACTTGCCGGTTTTCTTCTCGATGTTCCGCGCCGCGTTCCACACGAGGTCGGTGCCCACGTAGCCCGGGCAGATCGCGTTCACCGTCACGCCCTTGCCGGACACCTCCAGCGCGAGGGCGCGCGTGAAGCCGACGAGCGCGTGTTTGGACGCGGTGTAGGCGGTCACGTAGGGCGCGCCGTAGAGCCCGGCGAGCGAGGCGATGTTGATCACGCGCCCCCAGCGCCGCGCGAGCATCCCGGGGAGCACGGCGCGCGTCGCGAGGTACGGGCCCCGCACGTTGACCGCCATGTGGCGCTCCCACAGCTCGAGGTCGGTCCTGAGGAACGGCGCGGACTCGGCGACCCCCGCGTTGTTGACGAGGACGTCGACGGGGCCGAGGCCGCCGACGACGTCCGCGACGGCGCGCTCGATGCCGGCCGTGTCGGCGACGTCGAGCGAGACCGGTAGCGCCCGCACGCCCAGGAGGCGCACGGCCGCCGCCGTCTCCTCGATCTGGGCACGATTGCGCGCGCCGACCGCGACGTCGCAGCCCTCGTGCGCGAGCGCCAGCGCGATCTCGCGGCCGATCCCCCGGCCGCCGCCCGTGACGAGGGCGATCCGCTTCGCGGGGACGGCCATCACGGGCTCTCGATGCAGAACAGGAAGAAGAGCGGGCGCGTGCCCTCGGTGTTGTCGCGGCCGGGGTCGCTCAGACACCGCACGCGCGGCGAGCTCTGTCTGGGGTTCTCGCGGCCTGGGGGCGCCGTGGAGCATCCGAGCAGCGCGAGAACGAGCAGCAGCGGGGCGCTCCGTGGGAGCCAATTCATGGGGCCATTCTAGCGCGGGATCAGGTATATATAGCCTCGCGATTCATGCCGCGCGCGTTCACGCAGTGCTCGCTCGCCGACGCCGTCGCCCGGCTCCGCCCGGGGATGAAGGTGCTGCTGCCGCCCGCGTGCGGCGAGCCCGTCGCGCTCGTCGCCGAGATCTGTCGCCAGGCTGACAGGCTGCGCGACCTGACGCTCCTCGGCGGGATCCACCTCGGCGACTATCCGTGGGCGCGGCCCGAGCGCGCGGCCCTGCGCTACGCGACCTGGCACATGTCGCCACCGCTCGAGGACGCGCGCCGGCGCGGGCGCGTCGAGTTCGTTCCGGTTCGCTACCACGATCTCACCCGCGAGTTCGTCGCGGGCGGCGTGTGGGCCCCCGACTGTGTACTGGTCCACACGGCGCCGCCCGACGCGCGGGGCTACCTGAGCCTTGGCGTCTCGGTGGGCGTCACGCTGCCGGCGGCGCGCCACGCCCCGCTCGTCATCGCCCAGGTCAATCCGCAGATGCCCCGCACGCTCGGCAACGCGTTCCTGCACCGGAGCCAGGTGGACGCGTGGGTCGACGTGGACGAGGCGCTCACGCCCTACCCGCCTCCGGCCGTGGGCGACGTCGAACGCGCGATCGGGCGCCGCGTCGCCGCGCTCGTCCCCGACGGCGCGACGGTGCAGGTGGGCGTGGGCGCGATCCCGCAGGCGGTCCTCGACGCGCTGGTGGACCACCGCGACCTCGGGCTCCACTCGCTGCTCGTGGACTCCTCGGTGGCCCTCATCGAGCGGGGCGTCGTGACCAACGCGCAGAAGCGCGTGCATCGCGGTCGGATGGACATCGCCGAGGTCATGGGGACGCGCCGGCTCTTCGATTTCGTCCACGAGAACCCGCTCGTCAATATGGAGTCCTCCGCGTTCGTGCACGATCCCGATGCGGTGGCGCGCCTCGACCGGTTCGTCGCGATCAACTCGGCGCTCGAGATCGATCTCACGGGGCAGGTGACGGCGGAAAGCCTCGGGCCGCGGCAGGTGGCGGGGGTCGGCGGCCAGTTCGACTTCGTCCTGGGGGCGGGGCGCTCGCGCGGCGGCCGGGCGATCATCGCGCTCCCGTCCACGGGGCGCTCCGGCGCCGTGTCGCGCATCGTGCCGAGCCTGAGCGCCGGCGCGGCGGTGACGAGCCCGCGCGTCCTGGCCGACTGGGTGGTGACCGAGCACGGAGCGGCGTCGCTGAGAGGGAAAGGGGAGCGGGGACGTGCCGAAGCGTTGATCGCCGTGGCCCATCCTCGGTTTCAGGGAGAGCTGGAGCGGGCGCTTACTTCTTAGCGGCCTCGATCTTCTCGAAGATCTCCTCGTCCGTGGGGAACCGGTAGGTCGTCTGGTTCGTGTAGGCCACGGCGCCGTCGATCGACACCTCGAAGATGCCGCCCGCGCCTTCCTTCAGGCCGGCGGTGATGCCGTACTTGTTCTTGATGGCCTCCTGCAAACTGGAGGCCTGCGGGAGGTAGTTTCACTCGCCGCAGTACTTGATCTCGATGTTCATCGCGTCCTCCTCTCCCTGAAGAATCTCCTCCATTCTAGTATGATGCGCCCGGAGTGTAGGGAGATTCTCTTGGCGACGCCTCTCCTGATCGACACCGACGTCGGGATCGACGACGCGCTCGCGCTCCTGCTGGCGTGGAGCTCGCCGGAGGTCGGCGTGGACGTCGTCACGACCGTGGCGGGAAACGTCACGGTCGAGCGGGCGACGACCAACGTCTTCCGCCTCATGGCGCTGCGCCGGCCGGAGCCGCCGCCGGTGGTCGCGATCGGCGCGCCCGAGCCGCTCGCGCGACAGCTCGTGACGGCGACGCGCTATCACGGCGAGGACGGCCTCGGCGACCTCCCCGACTGGCCGAAGACCGAGAACTCGTGGCCCCTCGAGGCGGTGCCGGTCATTCTCGACAAGGCGCGGCGGGCGCAGCGACTCCTCACCCTGGTCGCGCTCGGGCCGCTCACGAACCTCGCGCTCGCGCTCAAGGCGGACGCGGCGGCGCTCGGATTCGTCGGCCGCATCGTCGCGATGGGGGGCGCCGTGGACGCGCCCGGCAACGTCACGCCGGCGTCGGAATTCAACATGTACGTCGACCCGGAGGCGGCGCATCGGGTCTTTGCCGCCAAGCTCCCGCTCGATCTGGTGCCGCTCGACGCGACCCGCCAGGCGGTGCTCCCGCGCGCCGGCCTGAAGAAGGCGCTCGCGCGGAGCCCGGGTCCGCTCGCCTCGCGCATCACGGCGTTCGCCGAGCGCGGCTTTCGCATGGATCATGCGAGCGGCTCGCAGGGGATGGTGCTCCACGATCCGCTGGCGGTCGCCCTGGCCATCGATCCGACGCTCGCCGAGTGGGAAGCCGTCAGGCTCGAGATCGGGCCTGAGGGCGAGACGCGGCGGGCGAGCGGCGAGCCGAATTGCCGGATCGCCAGACGCATCGACACGAACCGGTTCCTCCGGATGTTCCTGGACCGTCTATGCCCGGCACCGCCGCGACGCCGCGCATCCTCGTAGTCGGCTCGGCGAACCTGGATTTCGCCGTGGCGGCCGCGCGGCTGCCGCGTCCGGGCGAGACGGTCACCGGCGGTACGCTCCTCGTCAACCACGGCGGCAAGGGCGCGAATCAGGCGGTGGCCGCGCGTCGCCTCGGGGCCGAGGTGCGCTTCATCGCGTGTGTCGGCGCCGACGCGTCGGGGCCCCAGATCCGCAGCGCGCTCGACAAGGAAGGGATCGGCGTGGCCGGGGTGATGACGACCGACAGGGCCGCCACGGGGACCGCGCTGATCGCCATAGACGACGACGGCCGGAACCAGATCGTGGTGGCGCCGGGCGCCAACTGGCAGCTCACCGTCGCGATGGTCGAGCGCCGGCGGGACGACATCGCCTGGGCCGACGTCGTCATGTGCCAGCTCGAGACGCCGATCGACACCGTGGCGTGGGTGCTGGGGGAAGCGCGGCGGCGGCAGAAGCCCACGCTGCTGAACCCGGCGCCCATGCGCGACGAGGCGCGCGATCTGGTCGAGCTCGCCGACTACCTGACGCCGAACGAAACGGAGGCCGAGCGGCTCACGGGCGTCGCCGCGCGCGATCCCGAGGGCGCCGCGGCGGCCGGCCGCGCGCTCCGCGCGCGCGGCGCGGGGACGGTGGTCGTCACGCTCGGCGCCGCCGGCGCGCTCGCCTGCAGCGAGAGCGGCGAAGTCCGCGTGCGCCCGTTCCCGCTGGCCGTCGTGGATACCACCGCCGCGGGCGACGCGTTCAACGCGGGGCTCGCGGTGGCGCTCGCCGAGAGGCACCCGCTCGCCAGCGCGCTCCGGTTCGCGAGCGCGACGGCGGCGCTCGCCTGCACGCGCCGCGGCGCCCAGCCCTCGCTGCCGCAACGGGCCGAGGTCGAGAAGCTGCTCGCGACGCCGGCGGACGCCTGAAGAGGGCGCGGCGCTCAGCGCGCGCCGAGGCGCGCCTCGAGCGCGGCGACGCGCCCGAGCGCCTGCTCGACGCGCTCCGCGTCGAGCCGGCCGCCCGCGAGCCTGGCGCGCAGCTCGAGAAGCGCCGCCTGCGCCCCCGAGCCATCGTCGGGCAGCCGATCGTCGGCGATCAGGAGGATGTCGGCGCCCGCCGCGAGCGCTGTCACCGCCGCCGCCGCGAGCCCGTACTGCTCCTGGATCGCGCCCATCCGGAGGTCGTCGGTGAGGACGGGACCCTCCCAGCCGAGCTCCTCGCGCAGAAGCCCCGTGAGCGTCGGGCGCGAGAGGGTCGCCGGAAAGCGGTCGTCGAGTGCGCGGTTGAAGACGTGCGCGGTCATGATGGTGTCGACCATCCGCTCGGCGATCAGGATCCGGTAGGGCTCGAGCTCCGCGTCGCGATTCGCCGTGGCCGTCACGTCCACGAAGCCCTTGTGCGAGTCGCCGTAGCTCGAGCCGTGGCCCGGGAAGTGCTTGAGCGCGGTGAGCACGCCTTCGGCTCGCATGCCCCGGATGAAGGCGCGCGCGTGGGCGGTGACGAGCCAGGGATTGGCGCTGAAGCTCCGCGCCGCGCCGACGATCACCGGGTTCGCGGGGTTGTAGCCGACGTCCACCACGGGCGCGAGGTTCCAGTTGATCCCGGTCTCGCGCAGCAGGCGGCCGATGCGCCGCGCCTCGAGCTCGGTCAGCGTGAAGTCGTTCGCCTCGCCGAGCTCCTGCGCCGAGAGCGTCGCCGTGAAGCCGGCGCTCGGGCCGAGGCGCATCACCTGGCCACCCTCCGCGTCCACCGCGACGAGGAGTGTCCGGCCCGTGCAGGCCAGGGCGCGGGCGCTCAGCGCGCCCGTGAGCCGGGCGAGCTGAGCCGCGTCGACGATGTTGCGGTCGAAGAGCGCGACGCCGCCCACCCGCACCTCGCAGAGGAGCCGCTCGAGCTGCGCGTTGCCGTCGAGCTCCGTGCCCTGGAAGCCGACGAGCAGGAGCCGGCCGAGCTCCGGCTCGAGCGCGGCGAGGCGCGCGGGGTCGGGCGCGGGGACGGTCCAGCAGCCGGCGGCGAGGAGGAGGGCGGCGAGGCTAGCGGCGGCGAGCCGCGGCAACCAGCTTCTCCACGCGCGCCGGGTCCACGGGCTGGCGCACGTCGCCGTCGCGCTTGACGTGCGTGCCGACGATCAGCCCGTCGGCCACCGACAGGAGCTCGGCGGCCGTCTCAGTCGTGACGCCGCTGCCGACGAGCAGCGGCACGTCGGGCACCGCGCCGCGCACGCGCTTGACCTCCGCGAGCGGCGTCGCCTCGCCCGTGGCGCGGCCCGAGACGACGAGCGCGTCGGCGAGACCGCGGTGGACGAGGTCGCGCGCCGTCTGCTCGATCTCGACGGGTGCGAGCGGCACCCCGTGCTTGCCCCCGACGTCGGCGAAGATCTGCACGTCGGCGCCGAGGAGCCGGCGGTCGCGCAGCGTGTGGTAGGCCTGGGTCTCCACGATGCCCTGGTCGGCGACGACGGCGCCCGCGTGCACGTTGACGCGGATGAACCGGCCGCCGACCGCCGCCGCGACGGCGAGCGCCGCGCGGGCGTCGTTCTTCAGCACGCTGACGCCGAGCATCGCGTGTGGGAGCGCGCGGCGGATCTCGGCTGCGATCACCGCGATCGCGGCCACGGTGGCGGGCTCGACGCGGCCCGCGGTGAACGGCGCGTCGCCGTAGTTCTCGACGAGGAGCGCGTCGATGCCTCCGTCGACCAGCGCGCGGGCGTCGGCAAGCGCCATCGCCGTCGCGCGCTCCATGGAGCCCTCCCAGCGCGGGCTGCCGGGGAGCGGCGGCAGGTGCACCATGCCGATGAGCGTGCGCTCGAGAATTCCCGCTGCCATGGCTCTTCCGAGGTAGCGTAGCATGGCGGCCGTGAACGTCGAGGCGCTTCGAGGATCTGGAGCGCCCCGATGGTAACGGCCGCCTGCAGCGCTTCGACAGCGCGCGGCGATGATTTGTCAGGAGGGTGGCCCTCGGCTATAGTGGCGGAGTCGATGGCGACGCGCGTGTTCTACGGCTGGTGGGTCGTGCTCTCGTTCGCCGTGATGCTCTTTCTCTCGTCCGGTATCCGGTTCAGCGTCGGCCCGTTCCTCAAGCCCATGGTCGCCGACCTCGACCTGGATCGCGCGAGCTTCTCGCTCGTGGTCTCGCTGAGCCTCTTCCTCTACGGCGCGTTCATGCCGTTCGTCGGGCGGCTCGTGGATCGGCTCGGCGCGCGGTTCGTGATCGCGGGTGGCGTGATCGTGCTGAGCGGCTCGCTCGCCGCGACCGGCCTCGTCTCGCGGCTCTGGCACCTCTACGTCGTCTACGGCGTCTTCGTGGCGCTCGGCCTCGCCGCCACGGGACACGTCGTGGGCTCGGCCGTGATTTCCCGCTGGTTCACGCGACGCCGGGCCACGGCGCTCTCGACGCTCGGCGGCGCGTCGATGGCTGGCATCAGCATGCTCGTGCCGGTCACGATGTGGCTCGTCCTCACCGTGGGCTGGCGCGCGACGTACGCTCTCTTCGGGGCGTTCGTCCTCGTGACGCTCATGCCGCTGGCGCTCTGGGTCGTGCGCGAGTCGCCGGAGGCGCTCGGCTTGCATCCCGACGGCGTGGCGCCCGCGGTGACCGCGGGCGACGGCGGGGCCGAGCGCACGGACGTCGTCATCGCCGTCCAGACGCTCCCGTTCTGGCAGCTCGCCGGCGGGCTCTTCACCTGCGGGTTTTCGATGAGCCTGATCTCCGCCCACGGCGTCCCGATGCTGACCGACCACGGCTACGCGCCGATGTTCGCCTCCTGGGCGCTCGGCGTGCTGGGCGGCAGCAGCATGGCGTGCGCGATGCTGCTCGGCGCCCTCGCCGACCGGATCGGGCGCCGGCCCGTGCTGGCGTGGCTCTACGGCGGGCGGGCGTTCACGTTCGCGGGCCTGTTCCTGATCCGCGACCACCCGGTGGCGCTGCTGACCGTCGCCGCGCTCGGAGGCGCCACGATGGCGGGAAGCCTCGCGATGTCCTCGGCGCTCACCGCGGACATCTTCGGCAAGTTCTCGGTGGGCTCGGTGTTCGGAACGATGTTCCTCGTGCACCAGACGGGCGCGGCGCTCGGCTCGTCGCTCGGCGGCGTCCTCTTCGAGGCGTCGGGCGGCTACGGGACGACGTTCGCCGTCGCCGCGGCGCTCCTCGGCGGCGCCGCAGTCCTCAGCATGACCATCAGCGAGCGCCCGCGCGCGGTGCCGCGGCTCGCGCCGGTGGCCGGCGGCCGCTGACGCCGTGACGGCGCCCGTGAAGACCGCGCTGATCGTCATCGACGCCCAGCAGGAGTACTTCGCGCCCGTCGGGAAGGTGGTGCTGCCGCAGGGGAGCCTCTCCGGCTTCCTCGCCGAGGTGAAACCGCTCAAAGAGTTCGCCCCGTAGGAAGGAGCCCGCCGTGGGATACGAGACTCTCCTGGTCGAGCGCGTCAACGGCATTGCCCAGATCACGCTGAACCGCCCCGAGGCCCGGAACGCGCTCGACCTCACGATGCGGCGCGAGATACTCGGCGTGCTCGACGAGATCGAGAGCGACCCGACCTCGCGCGTGGTCATCCTGACGGGCGCGGGCGGCCACTTCTGCTCGGGCGGCGACGTGAAGACCATGCGGACGCCGCACACCGCCGCGGAAGGGCGGGGGCGCGTCGAGATGCTGAACAAGATGGTCCTCCGCCTCGCGCACTATCCGCTGCCCACGCTCGCCATGGTGGACGGCTATGCCGTCGGCGCGGGCGCGAACCTGGCGCTCTGCTGCGACCTCATCATCGCCTCCGACCGCGCGAAGTTCGGCGAGCTCTTCTGCAAGATCGGCCTCGCCGTGGACGGGGGCGGCACCTGGTTCCTGCCGCGCGTGGTCGGCATGGCGCGCGCCAAGGAGCTCGTCTTCACCGGCGACGTCATCGACGCCGCCGAGGCCGCGCGCCTGGGCCTCGTGAACCGCGTCGTGCCCGCGGCCGAGCTCGAGACGACGGCGCGCGCGCTCGCCGCGAAGATCGCCGCGGGCCCGCCGCTGGCGCTGCGCCTGGACAAGCAGATGCTCAACCGCGCGGCCTCCACCGACCTCGCCGCCGCGCTCGAGTCGGAGGCGTTCGCCCAGGGGCTCGCGATCGCGTCGGCCGACCACCGGGAGGGCGTCGCCGCATTCCTCGACAAGCGCCCGCCGAAGTTCACGGGACGATGAGCGCCATTTCAGCGCTCGCCTCGTGGCCCGGCGCCCCTCGGCTCGCACTGCCATGAACCGCATCGTCGGCACCGGCATGGCCGTGCCGCCCTGCGTGGTGGACAACCACCTCCTCGCGCGCTGCATGGCGACGAGCGACGAGTGGATCGTGCAGCGCACGGGCATCCGCGAGCGTCGCGTGTCGCCCGACACCTACCGGATGCTGCTGCGGCTCGCCGAGGCGCCCGACAAGACGGCGTTCATGAAGTCGGTGTTCGCCGACGGGCTCGACGGCAACATCAACTCGACGCTCACGGTGTCGGACCTCGGGGTCGAGGCCGCGGAGATGGCGTTGAAGCACGCGGGCCTCGCCGCCCGCGACGTGGATTGCCTCGTGGTCTCGGCGACGCTGCCGGACTACGCGTACCCGCACACGGGCTGCGTCATCCAGGGCCGGCTCGGGCTCACGGCGACGCCGGCGATCAGCCTCCAGCAGGGCTGCGCCGGGTTCGTCTACGCGCTCGCGATCGCCGACCAGATGATGCGCGGCGGAATGTACCGCCAGGTGCTCGTCGTGGGTGCGGAGCTGCTCTCGTCCGCCTTCGACTACACCGACAAGGGGCGCGACATGGCCGTGCTCTTCGCCGACGGCGCGGGCGCGGCCGTGCTCCGCGCGGAGCCGGGCCCCCGCGGCGTGCTCTCGAGCCATCTGCACACCGACGGCACGACGCTCGACGGCCTCTCGGGCGAGCTCTGGGGCTCGTCCACGTTCCCGCCGGTCTCCAAGCGCAAGATCGACGAGGACCGCGTGCGCCCACGCATGAACGGCCGTCAGGTGTTCGTGCAGGCGGTGCGCCACTTCAAGGAGGTCGTTCGGGAGTGCCTGGCGGCGAACAACGTCGCCATCGGCGACGTGAATCGCTTCATCTTCCACCAGGCGAATCTGCGGATCATCGAGGCCGTGGGCGAGGGGCTCGGGATCCCGCCCGCGCGCCTCTACAACAACGTCGAGCGCTACGGCAACACCGCCGCCGCCTCCGTCCCCATCGCGCTGCACGAGGCCCTGCAGGCCGGCCTCGTCAAGGACGGCGACCTCGTCCTCCTCGCCGCCTTCGGCACCGGCTTTTCCTGGGGCGCCACGCTGCTGCGCTGGTAGCGCCCACGGTCCGGCTCAACGGTCCGGCTCACGGGAGCCGGATCACGTGGTAGTCGCCGAACGCGGGATTCGGGTTCAGCGTGGTGAGCCTGGCGGGGAGCGGTGTCGTCTGGAGCGGGGGATCGAGCCGGTAGAATCGCTGGGCGTCCACGTTGTAGAGGTACTGCGGGTCGAGCAGGCGAAAGCGTGAGAGCGCGGCCGGGTCGTCGAAGACGCGCGCGGGCGCCGCGCCGTCGAGCGAGACCACGTACCCCGCGCCCAGCTCGGACCAGCGGACCAGCGCGAGGCTGGCCGTCGCGTCCCCGAGATCGAGTCCGGTTTCGGCGCCGCCGACGGGTTGCAGCAGGGCCACGCGCGCCCGGCCGGCGACGGCATCCCACACGACGATCGCGTTGACCCCGCCCTGCCCGACGATCTCGCCGTCCACCAGGAGCACGAGCCGCTCGGCGCCGGGCGCGGGGCGCGCGCGGACCGCGCGCCCGATCGTCGGCGTGAGCGGAGCAGGCGGCGTCGGCGGAAGCTGGATGACGAGGACCTGCTGCCCCGGGCCGAAGTCGCCGAACGCCAGCCGGTTGGCGATGCGGCCGCTCTGGCCGGGCGCGAGGCCGAGGAAGCCGGCGCCGCCGAGCCCCGCGTCCAGGTCGCGGCGGTACCAGCCGCTGGCCGCGAGCGAACGCCCCACCGCGAGCGTGAGCTCGGTCGAGCTCGCCGTGGGCTGGCCGTCCCAGGGCCGCCCAGGCGCCTCGGTCCAGCCCTTGCTGACGTCCTTGACGCTCGGCCGCGGCCCGCCCTCGCGACGCTCGAGGTTGTGGACGTACACGACGGGCGCGCCGCCGGCGGCCTCGGTCGCCCAGCGGGGGATCTCGACGACCTCCCGGGAGGCGATGGTCAGCGCCGGCTCCGCGGTCGCCGCGGAGACGTGGCCCGCCGTGACGTCCACGACCGCCCAGAGCAGCGGGTCCATTTCGAGGGGGTAGCTGCGGATCAGGCGGAAGTCCAGCGGCTCGCAGCCGGCGGTGAACGAGCAGCTCTGGACGACGACCACATTGCCTTGCGCGTCGTAGCCGTACACCGGCTGGCTCACGCGCGGCTGCAGGCTGAAGGGCGGCG
>JBGPIS010000036.1:0-11562 GCA_041484965.1 Methylomirabilia bacterium | reverse complement strand
GCACGCCGGTGACGCGCTCGGCGGAGTCGAGCGTGAAACGCTCGAGCGAGCCCCGCCAGGCCTGGAAGCCTTCCGTCCGCGTCCGGATGAACGCCTCGTTGGCGAGCCCCTCGTCGATGATCACGCGCGCCATCGCGTTGAAGAGCGTGACGTCGGTGCCGGGCCGGTGCTGGATCCAGAGATCGGCCTGGTCGCAGAGCTCGACGCGTTTGGGGTTCACGACGATGAGCCGCGCGCCGCGGCTCACGGCGCGGCGGAAGCGGACGGCGATCACCGGGTGGTTGGCCGAGGCGTCGGCGCCCACCACCATGAGGCAGCCCGATTCCTCATAGTCCTGGTAGGAGTTCGACGTCGCGCCCGAGCCCATCGAGGCGAGCATCGCCTCCACCGAGGGCGAGTGGCAGAGCCGGGTGCAGTGGTCCACGTCGTTGGTCTGCATGACGGCGCGGCAGAACTTCTGGATGACGTAGCCGTCCTCGTTCGTCGCCTTGGCGCTTGCGAGAGCGCCGAAGCGTCCGTGATGCTTCGCGAGCCCCTCCGCGGCCGCGTCGAGCGCCTCGTCCCAGCCCACGGGGACCCAGCGGCCGTCGCGCCGGATCAGGGGACGCGTGATCCGGTCGCGCGAGTGGATGAAGCCCGTCCCGAAGCGCCCCTTGACGCAGAGCATGCCGAGGCTCGAGGGGTTCGCCGGCGCGTCACCGGCCATGAGTGCGAGCCGGCCGTCCTCGCGCACGCCCACCTCGATGCCGCAGCCGACGCCGCAGTAGGGGCACGTGGTCTCGACGCGCTTGACGATCTTCGCCGGCGCCTCCTTCGGGCGCAACGCGCCCGTCGGGCAGGTCGCCACGCACTGGCCGCAGGACGTGCAGACCGACGACGCCATGGCGCCGTCGCCGAAGACGCCGACCTTCGTCGCGTGGCCGCGACCGACGAGGGTGATCGCGCCGATCTGCTGGACCGCGTCACACGCCACCGTGCACCGGCCGCAGAGGATGCACGCCTCGCGGTCGAGCACGAAGAACGACTTGGTCGCGTCCGTCTCGTAGCGGTGGAGCGGCGCCCAGGTCGGCTCGAGGAGCGCGTGGCGCGCCGCCGCGGCCCCCACCTGCGCGAACCCGGCGCGCTCGGCGGACGGCGTCAGCATCGAGAGCGTGAGGTCGAGGACGCCCTTGCGCACGCGCACGGCGTCGGGATGCTCGGTCGAGACGACCATGCCGTCGCGGGCGGGCAGGTGGCACGCGGCGGGGAGCCCGCGCTGGCCCTCGACGCGGACGAGGCACGTCCGGCAGGCGCCGAGCGGCGCGCGGTCGGGGTCCTTGCAGAGCTGGGGGAGCGCGATCCCGAGGCGGTTCACGCCGTCGAGAACGGTCGCGCCCTCGGGAAGCTCGACAGTGCGCCCGTCGATGACGAGCTTCATGCGAACCCTATGATATCCCGAACTCCGCGGGGAACTCGGCGAGCCCCGAGAGCACGGCGATCGGTGCGGCCTGACCGAGCCCGCAGAGCGAGGCGGCCTGGATCACCTCGCTGAGCGCCTTGACGCCCTGGACGTCCACGCGGCCGTCGAGGAGCGCCAGGAGCCGCGCCGTCCCTTCACGACACGGCGTGCACTTGCCGCACGACTCGCGGGTGTTGAAGGCGAGGAGCGTGCGCACGGCGTCCTTCACCGACGCGCGCTCGTCGAGCGCCACCACGCCGCCCGTCCCGGGATTCACGGCGCCACGGGGCACGAGCGGCTCGTCGAACTGCCGCGGGTGGACGATGCTGCCCGACGGGCCGCCGAGGACGACGGCGCGGATCGGCCATCCGGTGGCCGAGCCGCCGGCGACCTCCTCGATGAGCGTGCGCAGCGTGCAGCCGAGCTCGAGCTCGACGATGCCCGGACGCCTGACGTGGCCCGAGAGGCCGAAGAGCTTCGTGCCGCTGCCGCCGCCGAGGCCCGCGAACCACGCGCCGCCCCGCTCGACGATCGGCGGCACGGCGCAGAGCGTCTCGACGTTGTTGATGACGGTGGGCTTGCCGAAGAGCCCGGACTCCACGGGGAACGGGGGCCGGGTGCGCGGCATCGCGCGCTGCCCCTCGATGGACTCGAGCAGCGCCGTCTCCTCGCCGAGGACGAAGCCGCCTGCGCCCCGGCGCAGCTCCAGCTCGAGCGAGAAGTCGGCGCCGAGGATCCGCGGGCCGACGAGCCCCCACTGGCACGCCTGGGCAAGCGCGGTCGAGAGCCGCTCCGCCGAGAGCTCGGCCTCGCCGTGGACGTAGAGGATCCCGCGCGACGCGCCGGCGGCGTACGCGGCGAGCAGCACCGCTTCGAGCAGCCGGTGAGGGTCGCCCTCCATCAGGTGCCGGTCCTTGAAGATCCCGGGCTCGCCCTCCTCACCGTTGACGACGATGTACTTCGGCGTCCCCGTCGCCGCGCGACACGCCGCCCACTTCACCGCGGTCTGAAAGTACGCGCCCCCGCGTCCCGCAAGCCCGGCGGCCCTGACCTCCTCGATGACGCGCTCGGGCGTGCCTTCGTCGAGCACGCGCGCGAGCGTCGCGTAGCTCCCGTCGTGGATCGCGTCGGCGATGTCGCCCGGATCGGTGACGCCGCAGCGCTCGAGCAGGACGCGGCGCTGGCGCGCCATGAACTCGTCGGCTACGCTAGGCAGCCGGTCGGCCGCCAGCGCGTCGAGGAGCTTCGGGACATCGGCGGCGGTCACCGGGCCGGCGATGAGCCTCGGCCGGCCGTCGCGCAGCACCGCGACGGCGGGCGCGGCCCAGCACATGCCGTCGCACCCGGCGGCAGTGACGAAGAGCGGCAGCCTGCGCCGCTCGACCTCGGCCCGCAGCGCCGGGAGCGTCTCCCCGGCGCCGACGGCAAGACCGCACGTGCCCACTCCCACAGCGAGCCGCGTTCCCCGGCGCCGCCGCTCGGCTTCACGCTCGAGCGCAGCGAAGCGCGCCGCCGGAGTTCCGGAGAGAACAGACGGTGGCGGCGCGACCCTCACGGCGGGAGGGGACGGCGCGTGGGCGGCCCCGACGCCGAGCAGCCGGTCGAGATCGTCCGGCTCGACACGGCCGCGATAGCCGTGGTCGACCTCGACGACGGGCGCCACGGCGCAGGTGAAGGCGCAGTCCGTCTCCTCGAGCGTCACCGAGCCGTCGGCCGCGGTCTCGCCCGCGCGCAGGCCGAGCCGTCGCTCGCACCCATCGAGCAGGTCACGGCCGCCGCGGACGCTGCAGCTCACGCCCGTGCAGACGCGAACGATCCGCCGGCCGGGACGCGCCAGACGCAGCTCGGGATAGTGGCTCGCGACGCCCCAGACCTCGCTCTGCGGCACGCGGAGGTGCGCGGCGACGGCCTCGAGCGCCTCGCCCGAGAGCCACCGCTCCGCGCGCTGCACCGCCTCGAGCGCCGGCAGGAGCCAGGTGCGCTCGCGCGGAAACTTCGCCAGCAGCTCATGGACCGCCATGTGCGCGAAGCTTACCACGCGCTCAGCGGAGGCCGAGCTCGCGCGCGTGCGCCTCGAGGTGCCGCGCGGCGGCGCCCGCGCTGGCGGGATCGAGCCACTTCACCTGGCCGAGGCGTTGCCGCGCCGCCCCGAGGTGGGCGGGATCCACGGCGCCCGTCTCGTCGTGGTGGGGCAGGTGGCGGAGCTTCGTCCCGTCGGGCGCGAGCTCGACGGCGGCGAATGCCGAGTCGGGCAGGCGCGCGATGCGCGCGCGGCTCCACTCGTCCGCGGCGGCCGGCGCCGCCGCGAGCGTCAGGAGGGCAAGCGCCATCATTCGGGCACGCATCGTGGCTGAGCGAGCCTAGCGCGCGTGCATCGCGTGGGGCAATGTCCAAAGATTCTGACGCGAACGTGTCGCCGTTCGGATGCGCCTTGACAGGGGTTTCGGAGGGGGGGCCAGGTGTTCAGATCCCGTACTTCTCGTAGAACTTGTTGGAGAAGAGTCCGATGGGATCGTACGTCTTCTTTGTCGAAAAGAAGGTCGCGATTTCCGGGTATGCCTTGTGGAGCTGCTCGCGGGAGTAAGAGAGCTGGTAGGGGAGATAAAATCGTCCGCCAAGGTGTGTGGCGAGGTCGATGAGGTCCGCCGTGGTCTTCTGGAGGAGCTTGCTGTCCGTCTCGTTCAGCTTCTGATTGAAATACAGCACGAAGCCGAACATGTTCTCAGTCGCGTACGGTAGGGCGGTGACTTCGTCCTTCTCCACGATCCGCAGTGTCACATTGAGAAGATTCGCGCCGCTCTTCTTCACGGCCGCCCTCAGTCCATCGACGAACTCGGGCATGTTCGCGTGTGGAATGAAGTATTCCTGCAGGATGTCGGTGTCCTTCAGCTTGTTCCGGAGGTACTTCATCGAGTCGTACATCTCCTGGTTGCGAGAGACCAGGCAGGCCTCCCTCCGGCTCATCGCCTGATTCCTGGAGAGGCAGGTATGGAGATGAGGTTCCGCATGCTTTTCCAGCATCCACCGCACCCACCGTCCGACGGCGCTGGTCTTGGAGAAATTGATGATCAGCCGGCTGAGCTATGTATGTCCCTCCGGCTGCAGCCGCGGTAGTTCTTGGTGGTCGTACGGCACGCGTGCGTAGGTATGGACGGCGGTTTCGTCCAGGTAGGACGTCGGCGCGACCGAGAGTCGCGCGTACATCAGACCGATCTTGCTGTTGCCCTCGACGTTATTCTTGTAGTCCTCGGGGAAGTCCTTATAGCTGACGTACCTGGTGTCCCACCGATACATTTCATTGTCGACCACTTCGATATCGGCATCGAGGATGACTCCAAACAGGCCGTAGCCGCCGAGGGCGTGCCTGAACAGCTCGCGATTCTCGCTGGGGCTCGCCTTCTTGATCTCGCCGCTGCTCAGCATGATGCGGATCGACTTCACTGTCGGCGCGACGGGTCCGGGACTGTGGGCGATGCCATGGGCGTTGACGCTGAGCGTCCCTCCGACCGTGAAGATATTGATCGACTGCATCGCCTTCATCGCGAGGCCTTCGCGGTCGAGCGCCTGCTGCACCTTCTCGCAGGTCGCTCCCGCCTGGACCTTGACGATTCTTCTCTCCTTGTCGAGGGTGATTGCCGCGAAACTTCTCATGTCGAGCACGAGCCCGCCCCTCGTGAAGGACTGTCCGCCCATGCTATGCCGCTGGCCGGCAGCCGTGACCTTGAGCTTGTTGTCCCGGGCGAACTGCAGAGCGTTTCTGACGTCGTCGATGGACGAGACGCGCACGACGCTATGGATTACCGTCTTGTTGAGGCAGCTGGCGTCGTTGATCGTGCCCCCTCGTTGCGCGACACTGACCGGGCGCTCGGATGGGCGCGCCGAGATTGCCGTCGGTGTCGTCTGGTCCGCCGTCACAGGGAAGACGAAGTCGCAGTCCTTCTCCTTCGTGGGGGCGGTGCCGTAGTCGTAGATTATCTTGCCGGCACCGAGCGCGAGCGGTGCGATGAGGATCGAGGCCAACGCGGCGCGCTTCTTCCGAGGGGAGCTCTTAGAGGACATCCCCGATCTCGGCGGATTGCGCAGACGCGACACTAGGCGACGCCGGAGTGCAGGGCGATCGTCCCGAGGCCGAGGCGCCGGTAGCGCACCTCGCTCAAGCCCGCCCTCGCCATGAGCCGGGCGAGCTCGGCCGGCGTCACGAAGCGGTCCACCGACTGCGGCAGGTAGGTGTACGCCTGGCGGTCGCCCGCAACGAGGGCGCCGATCGCCGGCACGATCCGGTGGAAATAGAGGGCGAAGAGCGAATCCCACACGGGGACGCCGGGCCGCACGATCTCGAGCGCGGTCACGCGGCCGCCTGGCATGGTCACGCGCCGCATCTCGCCGAGGCCGCGCTCCAGATCCTCGAGATTCCGGAGCAGGAACGCCGACATCACGCAGGCGAACGCGCCGTCGCGGCAGGGTAGCGTGAGGGCATCCGCGGTGACGAGGGGCACGCGCCGCTCGCCGCGGGCTCGGAGCTTGGCCCGTCCCTCGCGCAGCATTCCTTCGGAGAAGTCGACGCCGATGACGCGGCGGCCCGGGTCGAGCGCGCGCAGGGCCAGGACGAGGTCGGCCGTCCCGGTGGCGAGATCGAGGACGGGGCCCGGCGGCGAGGCGGCGGCCAGGCGCGCGACTTGCCGGCGCCACGCGTGGTGGCGCCCGCCTGTCATGAGCGTGTTCATCAGGTCGTAGCGCGCGGCGATGCGCGTGAACATCGAGCGCACTGCGTCCGCTTGGGCCCCCATCCTTATCTATAGAGGCCGGCGACGACCGAGGCGAGGACGAGCAGCGCGATGTAGCCGTTGACGTTGAAGAAGGCCACGTCGAGGCGCGAGAGATCGCGCGGGCTCACGAGCGAGTGCTCGTAGACGAGCAGCCCCACCACGGCCACCCAGCCCGCCCAGTAGAGGAGGCCAAGGCCCGTGAGCCACCCGAGCAGCGCCAGCGCGGCCGCCGTGAGCGCGTGGTTGGCGCGCGCGAGCGCGAGCGCCGCGGCGACACCGAAGCGCGCGGGCACCGAATGCAATCCCTGCGCGCGATCGACCTCCACGTCCTGGCAGGCGTAGATCAGATCGAAGCCCGCGATCCAGACCGTGAGCGCGAACCAGAGGACGAACGCGGGGGCGTCGAAGGCGCCCCGCACCGCGATCCAGCCGCCCGCCGCGGCGATCCCATCGGTGAAGCCGAGGATCCAGTGCGACGTCCACGTGACGCGCTTCGTGTAGGAGTAGCCGACGAGGAGGAGGAGGGCGAGCGGTACCAGTGCGAAGCACAGCGGGTTCAGCATCCACGCCGCGACGACCAGGAGCGCGGCGCCGGCGGCGGCGAGCAGCCGCAGTTCCCACACGCGGAGCGAGCCTGTCGGCAGATGGCGCCGGGCGGTTCTCGGATTGCGCGCGTCGATGACGCGATCCACGACACGATTGGCCGCCATGGCGCACGTGCGCGCCCCCACCATTGCCGCGCTCACCCAGCCGACCGTCCACCAGCCCGGCCAGCCCCGGGCCGCGAGGACCATGGCGATGTAGGCGAAGGGAAGGGCGAAGGCCGTGTGCTCGAACTTGATCGCGTCGAGCACGCGCGCGACCCGGTTCAGAGCCCGTAGTCCTTCCAGCGGCGGGTCACGCGCGCGCGGACCTCGTCCGACATCCGGATCTCCTCGGGCCAGGGTTGGACGATGTCGTCGAGCGCGCTCTTCTCGGTGGCGTCCACGCCGAGCTTGCCGCCGAAGCGGTGGCGGAGGGCCGCGTGGTCGAGGTCGTCCATGGGGCCCTCGAGGATCATCAGGTCGCGCCTGGGGTCGATGTTGCCAGTCGCGCGCCAGGCCACCTCGGACAGGTCGTGCACGTTCACGTGCTCGCTCACGACGACGATCGTCTTCGCCAGCATCAGCAGGCCCATGCCCCAGAGCGCCGTCATGACCTTGCGCGCGTGGCCCGGATACCGCTTCCTGACCGACACGATCACGAGGTTGTGGAAGACGCCCTCGGCCGGCATGTTGATATCGACCACTTCAGGCAACATCATTCGAATGATGGGCAAGAACAGACGTTCGCTTGCTTTCCCGAGCCAATAATCTTCCTGCGGAGGCCGGCCGACTATTGTGGTCGGATAGATCGGCCGCGCGCGCCGCGTGACCGCCGTGAGATGGAACACGGGATAGTCGCGCGCGAGCGAGTAGTAGCCCGTGTGGTCGCCGAACGGGCCCTCGAGGCGTTGCTCGGGCGGGTCCACGTACCCCTCGAGCACCACCTCCGCCTGCGCGGGCACCTCGAGGTCCTGCGTCACGCAGCGCACGAGCTCGACACCCTCGCCGCGGAGCCAGCCGGCGAAGACGACTTCGTCCACGCCGGGCGGCAGGGGCGCCGACGCCGCGTAGATCATCGCCGGATCGCCGCCGAGCGCGATCGCGACCGGCATGCGGGTGCTCGTCTCGGTCTCTTGCGCCACGCGGTGATGCTCGGCGCCGCCCTTGTGGGTCTGCCAGTGCATGCCGAGCGTCCGGTCGTCGAACACCTGGAGCCGGTACATGCCGACGTTGCGGGCCCCGGTCCGCGGGTCGCGCGTGAAGACACCCGGCAACGTGATGTAGCGGCCGCCGTCGCTCGGCCAGCACTGGAGCGCGGGCAGCGCCGCCAGCGACGGGTGCTGCGTCTCCACCAGCTCCTGGCACGGCGCCTGTGCGACGCGCTTCGGCCCCGCCTTGACCAGATCGAAGAGCGAGCCGAGCTTGGCGAGCCGCTCGGCGAACGTGCCGGGGAGCTTGAGATCGAGGAGCTTGGCCACCCGCTCGCCGAGCTCGTCGAGGTGGGCGACGCCGAGCGCCGCGGCCATCCGATCGGCCGCGCCGAACGTGTTGACGAGCAGGGGCATGTCGAAGCCCTCGACGCGCTCGAAGAGCAGCGCGACGTTCTGGCCGGCGGGGCCCTTCGACACGCGGTCGGTGATCTCGGCGATCTCCAGATCGCGCGAGACGGGCGCCGCGACGCGGCGAAGGCGCCCGGCCCGCTCGAGATGGGCCACGAAGTCTCGGAGGTCGCGAAATCTCATTCGGGGTGAAAGACCGCGACGAGCCAGCCGGCCACCACGGGGAAGGCGAGGCTCGGCACGACGCGGACGATGACGAAGCGCCAGCCCATCAGCGGCGCTTCCCAGGCGATGATGCGCTGCATGCCGAAGAGCGACCACGACGTCATGTACGCGACGAGCGGCGGCAGCGCCGCGCCCGAGTGCGCGAGGGCCACCATGAACGGCACGCTCACCATCGGCCCGCCGGGCGTGAGCACGCCGGCGAGCGTCGCGACGAGGATGCCGCGCAGGCCGCTCCGCCGGCCGAAGTAGCGCGAGACGACCTCCTGCGGCACCAGCACCTGCATCAGCCCGGCGAGAATCAGCGCGGGGACGAGCCGCGGCAGGATGAACTTCAGCATCGAGATGCCGTTCTTGGCGCCGATCAGCGGAAGTCCCGGATCTTTCAGGTACGCGACCGCCGCGAACACCAGCGCCAGGGCGATGAGCACGAGCGTGGAGGGATCGAACATCGCGCGCATGACGGCTCATTATTGCATAGGGCTTCTTCGTCGACGTTGCGCCTCGCGTGACGATGCCATTGACACCGTCAGCCTCGGGCGAGTAGGAAGGAGGGGTGACCAAGGCCGATCTCGTGGCGATCATGGCGAAGACCGCGGGCGGGTCCAAGACCGCCGCGGAGAAGGCGATGAACGCCATGGTGAGCGGGACCGTCGAGTCGCTTCGGCGCGGCCGGCGCGTGACGATCTCTGGGTTCGGCACGTTCGTCGTCACCCGGCGCGCGGCCCGCAACGGACGCAACCCGCGCACGGGCACGGAGATCAAGATCCCGTCGGCGAAGGTCCCGCGGTTCCGCCCGAGCCGGAGCCTGAAGGCCGCGATTCGCTGATCCGGCGCCCCGTTCGTTGACTTGGTCCTGCGCCCCTCGTATGCTGAGGGGCGCTGAGCGGTCGCTGGGGGATCGTCTAATGGTAGGACGCCAGGTTCTTGCCCTGGTAATGGGGGTTCGAGCCCTCCTCCCCCAGCCACTCGGCCCCATCGTCTAGAGGCCCAGGACACGGCCCTCTCAAGGCTGAAACACGGGTCCGAATCCCGTTGGGGCCACCATTCTGATTTCGTTGATGTTTGATGGCTGCATGTTCGAGTCGCGTCGCCAACCGGACTCAAACACACGAAGCTCGTTTCTCCGCTCTCTCCTCGCTAGCCGCTCAGGACGTCGAGCGCCTTTGCCTCGTAGAACTCCACGGCCTGCTTGAGCGCGGCCGGGCGGGTCTGGGCGTAGAGCTGCATCGTCTCGATCCGCGTGTGGCCGAGCAGGCCGCGCACCTGCTCAAGATCGCCGTGCTGCTCGTAGGCCCGTTAGGAACAACCGCGCTGTTAGAGTTCACTTGAGATCGACGCAGTACGTTTCCGGGGCCGTGTAGAGCTCAGGAGCAGACGCCTTCAGATTGAGCACCGACAGGGACAGTTGCTCATGCATTCAGCAGGAACCCTTGAGGGTCGAGGGTTGCAGTAAATTTCGGAAAGGGCTCTTATTGGGACTCGCCGTCGAAGACGTTCTCAGTGGGCCTGAGGGCGGCGACGCTCAAATCGCTGCGCGGGTCGCCACGAGAGCAGTGGATGCGGTGTTCTTTTTTGTGGATCCCCTGTCGGCACAGCCTCACGATCCGGACATCCGGGCGCTGCTCCGCGTTTGCAACGTCCACAACGTTCCGCTGGCCACGAATCTCGCCACTGCAGATCTCATCATCGCCGGATTCGCTTCCGACTCCTGAGGCACATCAGGTGAGGGGGAACCTCCTTGACGTCCGTGCGCTCACGCACGCGATCAACGCGGCCGTGCTGACGCTGATGAGCCTGCGCATGGCGGTTGGGCGGAATCGGTGAATCCATCCCGTTGATCCGAGGATCGGAAGGGGGAAAGGCATGCCACTTTGCCGATCCGTCCACGTTCGTGTGCTAAAGGAGTGGAAGCCATGATCAAGGGACTACGCGGCGCCACGATCTGGAGCGAAAACCTGAACAACCTATTGCCGTTCTATCGGGACGTACTGGGCCTCACGGTGGGAGCCCAGACGCCGGGCTTCGTCGTGCTCAGCGGGCGTGAGGGGCCAGCGCTCGCTCTCGGTACGCATAGCGAGGTGCATGGCCGCAATACCGACGCGGCGCGGCACATGGTGGGCCTGACGACCGACGAGATCACGGCGGACTGGAAGCGGTTGAAGGACGCGGGGGTCGAGTTCATCGAGGATCCGACGAAATACGACAACGTCTGGGTCGCGACCTTGAAAGACCCCGACGGCAACCTGCTCCAGCTCCTGCAGTTCGACCGCGCGAGCTGAACCGAAGAGGAGGCAGCGGATGATCCTCGTCACGGGTGCGACGGGCACCAATGGGCGTCTCGTGGTCCAGGCGCTGCTTCGGGCAGGCACGCCAGTTCGGGCGATGGTCCAGGATCCGGCCAGGGCCGCCGATCTTCAACAGGCCGGTGCGCAGCTCTTCGTCGCGGATTTCATCAAAAAACTTCAGGTCGAGACGTGGGAAAAGATGGAGGGACACATGGAGAATTTCAAGGTGTTGCGAGGTGATCGAGGTTCGCCAGGTGTTCGAGGCGTCCAACTTCCCGTCCGAGATCCTTCCCCCGATGACGCCGCGCGCGAGCAGACGCTGCGCAAGGAGCTGAAGAGGAAGAGAGGAACCGCATGAGCCGGGTACGGGTACTGGTTGGTACACGGAAGGGCGCGTTCGTCCTCACGTCGGACGGCAAGCGCGAGCGGTGGGACGTCAGCGGCCCCCACTTCGGGGGCTGGGAGATCTACCACCTCAAGGGATCTCCAGCTGACCCGAATCGGCTGTATGCGTCGCAGTGCAGTAGCTGGTTCGGGCAGGTGATCCAGCGCTCCAGCGACGGCGGCAAGACGTGGGAGTCGGTCGGCAACAAGTTCGTGTACGACGGCGTCACCGGCACTCATCTATGGTACGACGGCACGCCGCACCCGTGGGAGTTCGCGCGCGTCTGGCATCTCGAGCCGTCGCCGACCGATCCGGACACG
>JBGPIS010000035.1:0-11672 GCA_041484965.1 Methylomirabilia bacterium | reverse complement strand
CGCCGCGCCCGCGCGAAGTCAATGAACTTGGTCGCCACTACACGGCCTCGACAGACGAGACGCCGACGGGAGCACGAGTTACAACGGCGCAGACTCGGGCCTGCGCCGTCGCGCTACTCGAACTGCGGAAGTTGGGCTAGGGCAGCAGGTCGGCGACGGCGATCTGCGCCGTCGGCGCGGCGAGCGGCGAGACGGTCACACCCCGCTTCAGGACCCGCACGTTCCTGTACTTCCACCCGTAACGCGCTGAAGTCGAGCGCACCGGCTGGCGGTAGACCTCGAGCGCGCCGGCGACGAGATTCACGATCCAGTACTCGGCGATCCCCGCGCGCGCGTAGACTCCGCCCTTGCGCTTGCGATCAAAGGCGAGGCTGGCGTTCGCCACCTCGACGATCAGCGTCGGCCGCGTCGGATGCTCGTCCAGATAGTCTCGCGCTTTGCCGCGGACGACCGTCACGTCCGGCTCGGGCTCGGAATCGTCGTCGAGCGCCACCGGGAGCTGGACGCGCACGTGCCATCCACGACCAAACACCTCACGCAGGGCGTCCGAGACGAGCTGGGTCGCGGTCGCGTGCGGCGTGTGTTGCGGTTCGCGAACGACGAGTTCACCGTCCACCAGCTCGAGCGGATCGTCCTCGTCGAGGATACCCACGTCGATGAGCCGGCCGTATTCCTTGCGGTTCCACCGGCGGGTCCGGATCTCGAGCGGGCTCATGGTGATCTGAAAGCCACTCTAGGCTGGCTGGCCGCCGGGATCAACGTCGCCGGATGGGTACGCCCGGGCGCTCAGTACGCGGGCGGGGCGTAGACGGTGACGAAGAAGAGCGGCGTCGCGCCGGGGTTCCGCACGTGATGGCGGGTGCGGGCGGGAATCATCACGAGCGCGCCCGGCCCGGCCTGGTGCTCGCGGTCGCCGATGCTCACGACCGCCTCGCCCTCGACGACGTAGAGGATCTGATCGCCGTCGTGCGTCTCGGGCGGCCCGCCGTCGCCGCCCGGGGCGATGGTCATGACCCCCGTCTGGCTGCGCTCGGTCTGCTGCAGGACGCGGAAAAAGTCCCCGCGGTGCGCGAGCGCGTCGACGACATCGGGTGAGCCCGCGTCAGCGCGCCGTGGCCGCATCGCGCAGCGCCCGCACGGCCGCCGCGGGATCGGCGGCCCCGAAGATCGCCGAGCCCGCCACGAGCGTCGTCGCGCCCTCGTCAGCGAGGGCCTTTGCCAGGCTCGCCTTCACGCCGCCGTCCACCGAGACGTCCACCGAGCGCGCGCCCAGGAGCGCGCGAATCTCGCGGATCTTTTGGTGGGCGCTCGGGAGGAACGACTGGCCGCCGAACCCCGGGTTCACCGACATCACCAGGACGAGGTCGAGGTCGTCGAGCACGTACTCGAGCACGTCCGGCGGCGTCGACGGGTTCAGCGCGACGCCGGCCCTGGCGCCGAGCTCGCGGATCTGGGCGAGCGTGCGCGAGAGATGCGGGCACGCCTCTGCGTGCACGGTCACCGCGTCGGCGCCGGCGGCGACGAACTCGGGGATGTAGCGCTCGGGCTCGACGATCATCAGGTGGACGTCGAGCGGGAGCCGGGTGCGCTTGCGGATCGCCGCGACGACGACGGGGCCGATCGTGAGGTTCGGGACGAACCGGCCGTCCATGACGTCGACGTGGAGCTGGTCGGCGCCCCCCGCCTCGACGCGCGCGATGTCGTGGCCGAGGGCCGCGAAGTCGGCGGAGAGGATCGACGGCGCGATCTTGATCACGATGTTGTTATAGCACGCCGGAAACGGATCGCCGTGAAGCCGTCGGTCCCGTGGCGGTGCGGCAGGCAGCGGAGCGCGCCGCCGGCGTCGAGGGGGATCGGGAAGTTGGGCGGCGGGTCGAGGCTCCACCCTGGGTGCGCGGCGAGCATGGCCATCGCCACGTCCTCGTTCTCCTCGGGCTCGAGCGAGCACGTCGCGTAGACGAGCCGCCCGCCCGGCCTGACCATCTCGGCCGCCGCGGCGAGGATCTCGCGCTGTCGGGCGGCGCAGCCCGCGAGCTCGGCCGGCCGGCGCCGCCACTTCACGTCGGGGTTACGCCGCAGCACGCCGAGATTCGAGCATGGCGCGTCCACCAGGACGCCGTCGCACGCCGCGCGGAACGACGGCGCGCGCGCTTCGACCGTGCCGTCGAGCGCCTCGACGATCGCGATCCCGAGCCGCGCCGCCGCTTCACCCACCAGCGCCAGGCGCGCGGGTTGCGGGTCGAACGCCAGGACGCGCCCGCGGTTCTCCATCAACTGAGCGAGGTGCGTCGTCTTCGTGCCGGGCGCCGCGCACACGTCGGCGACGGTGCTCCCCGGACGCGGCTCGAGCAGGCGCGCCACGAGCATGGAGGCCTCGTCCTGGATCGCGAAGTCTCCGTCGAGGAACGCTCGCCAGGTCCCTGGGGCTCCTGCCGCACCGACGACGAGCCCTTCCGGGGCGTACCGGGTCGCGCGCCAGATCAGGCCTTCCTCGGTGGCCAGGCGCGCCGCGAGAGCCTCGCGGGAGACGCGCAGCGTGTTGGCGCGGAGCGTGAGGGGCGGGCGCTCGTTCATCGCCCGCATCAGCGCTTGGGCCTCCTCGCGGCCATAGCGCGCGACCCACCGGGCGGCGAGCCAGGTCGGGAAGGAGCAGCGGACGGCGAGCGCCTCAACGGGGTCGTGGGGCGGTGCCGGCTCGCGCTCGCGGACCCCGCGGCCCGCGAAAGACCGCAGCACGGCGTTCACGAACGCCTTCACGCCGGGCGTGCGCGGCGCGAGCGTGACGGCGTCGTTCACCGCGGCGAACGCGGGCACGCGCTCGAGGAACGCGAGCTGGTAGGCCGCCAGCCGGAGGAGCACCCGCACGCGCGCGTCGAGCGACTCGAGCCGGCGCCGGGAGTGGGGCGCCAGGATCCAGTCGAGGTAGCGCTGCCAGCGGAGCGTGCCGTAGACGAGCTCGGTGGCGAGCGCCGCGTCCCGCGGCGGGGGCTCGAGCCGGGCGAGTTCGGCCTCGAGCAGGACGTCGGGAAACGCGGTGTCGGCCTCGACGCGCTCCAGCACCCGCGCGGCCACTTCACGAGCCGGCGAGGGGCGAGCCCCTCGTCGCGTTGCCATCACGGCGTCGCGAACGTCGCGCCGGCGGCCAGACGGGCGCCCCGCAGATAGTCCGGCCACGCCATCGCGCGGCGGTTCTCCGGCTGCACCTCGAGCGGCAGCAGCGCCGCCTCGCCCGTGGCGACGGCGAGCCCGCCGTCGCGCGCGAGCAGCGCGCCCGGCGGACTGGCGGGAGGACAGGGGACGGCGGCGGCGCGCCAGATCGTGAGCGTGCCCGACGGCGTGAGCGTCGTGGCGCCCGGCCAGGGATTGCAGCCGCGGACGACGTTCACGAGCTCGCGCGCGGGCCGCCGCCAGTCGACGGCGCCGTCCGACTTCCTGAGCCGCGGGGCGAGCGTCGCGGCCTCGTGGCGCTGCGGCACGGGCGTGAGCGCGTCGAGCCGCTCGAGCGTCTCGA
This sequence comes from Methylomirabilia bacterium, assembly GCA_041484965.1. Classification (GTDB taxonomy): domain Bacteria; phylum Methylomirabilota; class Methylomirabilia; order Rokubacteriales; family CSP1-6; genus JBGPIS01. The sequence continues at coordinate 8,161 of JBGPIS010000035.1, read as the reverse complement.
CGAGGACCTGGGCGCCCAGCACAGCGAGGCGCGCCGCGAGCCCGCCCGCGGTCTCCTCCGGATCGATGGGCGTGGACGCGGAGAGGAGGATCGGGCCGGTGTCCATGCCCTCGTCCATCTGAAACGTCGTGATCCCGGTGACCGTCTCGCCGCGCATGATCGCCCACTGGATCGGCGCCGCGCCCCGGTAGCGGGGCAGCAGCGAGCCGTGGACGTTGATCGAGCCCCGGGCCGGCGCGTCGAGCACGGCCTTCGGGAGGATCTGGCCGAAGGCGACGACCACGGCGACGTCGGCGCGGAGCTCGCGGAGGCGCCCGGGCCACTCGGGATCGCGCAGGCGCTCCGGCTGGAGCACGGGGACGCCCGCCGCGAGCGCGCGGACCTTGACGGGCGGCGCCGTCAGCTGCTGGCCCCGGTGAGCCGGCCGATCGGGCTGCGTGACGACGGCGACGACGTCGTGACGGGCGAGCACCGTCTCGAGCGTCGGCAGCGCGAACTCCGGCGTGCCGTAGAAGAGGACTCTAGAGCGCGAAGGCGTGGCGGGAGGCGTCCTCGCGGAGACCTTCCTTCTTGATCTTCCGCTTGATGCGATCGCGCATCACGGGATCGAGGCGGTCGATGAAGAGGACGCCGTCGAGATGGTCGAGCTCGTGCTGCAGCACGCGGGCGCGGAGCCCGTGCCCGGTGATCGACACGGGCCGGCCGTCCCCGTCGCGGGCCTCGACCGTCACCCACGCCGCGCGCGTGACCGGCGCGAAGACGCCCGGGATCGAGAGGCAGCCTTCCTCGGCCGTCGCCTGGCCGCCCTGCTCGGTGATCCTGGGATCGATCAGGGCTTGCACGCTCCGGCCCTCCTCGTCGGCGACGACGATGAGCCGGAGCGAGATCCCGACCTGGGGCGCGGCGAGCCCGATGCCGACCTCGTCGTACATGGTTTCGGTCATGTCGGCGATGACGCGCCGGACCTCGGGCGTGACGTCCTCGATCGGCAGCGCGCGGCGCCGGAGCACCGGGTCGCCGTACTTTCTGACTTTCAGAACGGCCATTCGACCGGATCCACCTCCACGTCTATGATACCGCGGCTCCGCGCCACGCCTCCCCGGAACTCGGCCAGCGCAGTCTCGAGGAGGCGCGGCAGGTCGGCGCGGCCCTTCACGACGATGCGGCGTGCGCGGTCCCGCCGGTCGGGCGGCGGCGGGTAGACGGTGAGCCCGGGCGCCGCGGCGAGCGCCGCGCCGACCCGCTCGGCCAGGCGCTCGGTGTCCGCCGGACCGGCGGCGCGCGCGGCGACGATCGCGAGGCGCCGGAAGGGCGGGTAGCCGAGCTCGCCGCGGAACTTCAGCTCGTGCTTGTAGAAGCCGGTGAGGTCCTGCCGCGCGACCGCGTCGAACGCGTAATAGGTCGGGTTCTGCGACTGGATGACCAGCTGGCCGCCCGCCCCGACGCGCTCGGCCGCGGCCCAGAGGAACGCGAACGCGCGCTCGCCCGCGCGGAAGTCGGGGACTCTCAGGAACTGGTCGGGTGACACGAACCCCGCGAGGCCGAGCGAGGCGGGGCCGAAGAGCTTGAGGGCGCCGCGCGTGCCCACGACGACCTCGGCAGCGAGCGCGGCGGCGCGCTGAGCCTCGCCGCGGGCGCCGCGGGCCGCGTCGGGATCGTAGCGTGCGATGCGCGCGTCGGGGCAGCGGCGGCGCACCGCGTGCTCGACGCGCTCGGCGCCCCAGCCGAACGGCGACAGCCGCCGGCCGCGGCACGCGGCGCAGGTGTCCGGGAGAGGCACCGACCGCCCGCAGAGCCGGCACGTGAGCGTCGCCGCAGCCCGGGAGTACGCGAGCGCCAGCATGCAGTCCGCGCAGCGCACGACCGTGCCGCACTCGTCGCAGGCGAGCGAGGAGCTGAGCCGGCTGACGGCGAGGAACACCCGGCGCTTCGCAGCGAGCGCCTCGCGAATCGCGCGGGCGAGCGGCGGCGTCAGCGGCTCGCGGCGGAGGATCCCGCGGGTGTCGGCGAGGAGGACCGCGGGCCACGGGCCCGGCGGCGCGGCCGCGGCCGCGATGCGCCCGCTGTCGGCGCGCCACCACGTCTCGACGCTCGGCGTCGCCGAGGTGAGTAAGAGGTCGCAGCGCTCGCGCGCGGCGCGCTCGAGCAGGACCTCGCGCGAGTGGATCCGCGGGGGCCCGGGGGGCTTGTGGGCCGCCTCGTGCTCGTCGATCAGGACCACCGTGGCGGGCGCGGTGAGCGGCGCCAGGAGCGCCGAGCGCGTGCCGGCGGCGAGGCGCGCCGAGCCCTCGGCGAGGGCGCGCCATGCCGCGGCGCGCTCCTCGTCGGCGACGCCGGAGTCGAGCCTGACGGCGCGGTCGAGCTTCGCGAGCCGCTGCGCCCAGCGCGCCGAGGTCTCGACGTCCGCCGCGATGACCAGCACCGTGCCCGTCGCCCGCTCGATGCGCTCGAGCACGCGCCGCTCGCGTCCGGCGCCGAGGAACAGCTCGGGGTTCGTCGCGGGCACAGGCGGCGGGGTCGGTCCGGCCCGGCGTCCCGCGCCGCCGGCGCCCGGTGAAGGCGGAGGCAGCAGGGCGGCGCAGGTCGAGCCGACGGACGAGAGACTCTCGGCGGCGATCCAGCGCGCGAGGTCGAGGTCGGCGGGCGAGAGCACGGCTGCGCCGTCGGCGAGGCTGAGCAGGGGCTTCAGCCCGGGGTCCGACCCCTCGCGGAGGGCGACGACCATCCCGACGCGCCTGGCGCCGCGGAGCCCCGCGACCACGCGCTGGCCCGGGGCGAGCGTCCAGCCCTCGGGCACGCGGTACGAGAACGGATGGGCGATCGGGGCGTCGAAGGCGACGTCCGCGATCGTTGAGCGCGCAATCATCGCGTGCGGCGCTGGTCGTACTCCCGTCGGGCGAGCTTGAGATCGTCCCAGGCCATACGCTTGTATTCCTGGCCCGGGTTCCGCAGCAGAAACGCCGGATGGAAGGTGGGAATGAGGATTGCCGAGCCATAGGGGTGCACGCGACCGCGGAGCCTCCCGATCGGCTCCTTCGTGCCGAGCAGGCTCTGCGTCGCGACGCTGCCGAGCGCGAGGATGACCTTGGGCTGGAGCGCGCCGAGCTGCGCGGCGAGCACCGGGGCGCACGCCGCGAGCTCGTCGGACTCAGGGTTTCTATTGCCGGGTGGTCGGCACTTCACGGTGTTGCTGATGTACACCTCGTCGCGCGAGAAATTCACGCCCGGGGCCGCGAGCATCTTGGTGAGGAGCTGGCCCGCGCGCCCGACGAACGGCAGCCCCTGCGCGTCCTCGTCGGCGCCCGGCCCCTCGCCGATGACGACGAACTCGGCGCGCGGGCTCCCGGAGCCGAAGACGATCGTGCTGCGCCCCTCACAGAGCTTGCACTTGCGGCAACCCTGAAGGGCCTGCTCCTGGGCCCGTAGCGACTCCTCGGGGCCGAGCAGGTAGCTGCCCTCGAGCGGGAGCTCGGTGACGCCGAGGTCGCGGTGGTGGCGGAGTGTGGCGCCGAGCGCGCCCACGGCCTCGGCGAGCACCAGGTACGGGTTCAGGGTGGCCATGCGCGGCTAGGCGTGCGCCCTCCGGCCCGCGACGAACACCGCGATGGCGAAGACGCCCGTGATGACGCCGTTCAGCCACCAGTACCAGACGGCGCCGTTGAAGCCGCGGACGAACGCCTGGAGCACAATGGTCACGAAGTAGAGACCGGACAGGAGCGCGTAGAGGATCGTCAGGCTCCGGTACCGCTCGAGGTCGCCGAGGATCTTGAGCTCGAGGAGGCCCAGGACCACGAATGCGATCCCGAAGCCGCGGAGGAAGTAGTTCTCGGCGAGCGGCGCTTGCTGGGTGATCGCCGTCGCCCACTTCGGCGCCAGAAGATACGGGAGACCATAGACGAACAGCAGGATCGCCTGGATCGTCAGAACTGCCTTGAGTGCCTTCATCGGTGTCTCCTCCTCAGCCGGACGGAGATCGCGGGCCGCGTCGGAAAGGGCCGTCGAGTCAGCGCACCACCTTTCTCGCGGGCGCCCCGGCGCGCAGGGCGACGATGTGGGAGAGGATCACGTCGGCCAGGTCCGCCTTGGGCATGCGGGGCAGCGCCGTCTGCCCGCCCCAGCGGTCGAGCAGCAGGACCTCGTTTTCCTCGGCGTCGAAGCCGATCCCCTGTTGGCTCACGTCGTTCGCGACGAGCAGATCGATGCCCTTGCCCTCGAGCTTCTGGCGGGCGTGGGCGGCGACGTCGTGGGTCTCGGCGGCGAAGCCGACAATGAACGCGCCGGAGTGGCGCGCCGCGACCTCGGCGAGGATGTCGGGGTTCGGCGTGAGCTCGAGCGTGAGCTCGCGCTTGCCCTTGATCTTCACGGGCGCCGTCTGCTTCGCGCGGTAATCGGCGACCGCGGCCGTCTTGATGACGAGCGTCGCGGACGGGAGGTGCTGAAGCACCGCCTCGCGCATCTCCTCGGCCGTCTGGACCGGGACGAAGACGGCGCCCGGCGGCGGCGTGAGCGCCGTCGGGCCGGAGACGAGCGTGACCGGCGCGCCGCGCCGGAGCGCGGCCGCCGCGAGGCTGTAGCCCATCTTGCCCGACGAGCGGTTGGAGATGTAGCGTACGGGATCGAGCGGCTCGCGGGTCGGCCCCGCGGTGACCAGCACGCGGTCGCCCGCGAGGTCGCGCACGGGCGTCAGCGCTCGCAGGAGCGCCTCGATGACCGCGTCCACCTCGGGGAAGCGGCCCTTGCCCGAGAGCCCCGAGGCCAGCGCGCCCGCGTCCGGCTCGAGAACCGTCACGCCGCGCGCGCGCAGCGTGGCGACGTTGGCGACGACCGCGGGGTGCTCCCACATGCCGCCGTCCATCGCGGGCGCCATGAGCACTGGCGCGCGCGCCGCGAGGAGGAGCGTCGTGAGGAAGTCGTCGGCGATGCCGCCGGCGGCCTTCGCGAGCACGTTGGCCGTGGCGGGCGCGACGACGATCGCGTGGCAGCGCTCGGCCAGGGCGACGTGCTCGACCGCGTCCTCGCTCTGGGGGTCGAAGAGGTTCGTGAGCACCGGCCGGCCGGAGAGCGTCCGGAAGGTGAGGGACCCGACGAACTCCCGCGCGTGCTCGGAGAGGCAGACCGTCACCCGGGCGCCCAGGCGCGTCAGCTCGCGCAGCAGGTAGACGGCCTTGTACGCGGCGATCGAGCCGGTGACGCCCAGGATGAGCTCGCGGCCGGCGAGGTTCATGCCTTCGACGCTTCGCCCTCGTCCTTCACGCGGTACTCGACCTTCGCCGCCGAGATCTCCTCGAGCGCGTTGCTGGTCGGCTTCTTGTGCTTGCTCTCGACGCGCGACAGCGCGCCCCGATTGAGCTGTCGTGCCCGCTTCGCGGACAGGACGACGAGCAGGTAGCGGTTGGACACCTTGTTGAGCGCGCCTTCGAGCGAGGGGAACGCCATCATTCGGGTACCTCCAGATCGGGGAATGTGAGGCCGAGGCGGGCGGTCCGGTAGCGCTCGGCCTGGATGATCGACGCCAGCTGCTCCATCGCTTCTTTCACGTCACGGTTCACGACGAGGTAATCGTACCGCCGCCAGAGTGCGATCTCCTCGCGCGCGCGCGCGAGACGCCGCGCGATCTCCTGGTCGTTGTCCGAGCGGCGTTCGCGCAGCCGTTGCTCCAGCTCCTGCATGGACGGCGCCACGATGAAGACGAGCACCGCCTCCGGGTACCGGGCGCGGAGCTGGGCCGCGCCCTGCGTGTCGATGTCGAGCAGCACGTCGCTGCCCGCCGCGAGCGCCTCGTCCAGCACGCGCGCCCGCGTGCCGTAGAGGCTGCCATGCACCGTCGCCCACTCGGCGAACTCGCCGCGGGCGAGCATCTCGCGGAACTCCGGCTCCGTCACGAAGCGGAAGTCCACGCCGTCGATCTCCCCCTGGCGCGGCGCGCGCGTGGTCACCGACACCGAGTAGGCGAGATCGAGCAGGCGCAGCCGCATCTCGCGGCACAGCGTCGTCTTGCCGGCGCCCGACGGCGCGGAGACGACGAACAGGGTGCCACGGCGCCTGATCATTCGGCCGCGCCCCGCTCGGGGGCGCGCCACCGCCGGCCGTCGCCGTGTCCGCCGCGGCTACTCAAGATTCTGCACCTGCTCGCGCAGCTTCTCGATCACGCCCTTCGCGGCGAGGGCGGCCTGGCTCACCTCGAGGTCGTCGGCCTTCGAGGCGATCGTGTTGACCTCGCGGTGCAGCTCCTGGATCAGGAAGTCGAGCGCGCGGCCGACCGCGCCGCCCGTGTCGAGGACGAGCTGGAGCTGCTCGAGGTGGGCGCGGAGCCGCGTGAGCTCCTCCTGCACGTCGGTCTTCTCCGCCCAGATCGCCACCTCGGTGAGGATCCGGCCCTCGTCCACCAGTGTTCCGCCGAGGAGCGTCCGGATCCGCTCGCGCAGCCGCTCCTGGTAGCGCGCCGCCGCGGCCGGCACACGCGCCGCGATCACGTCCACGAGCGTCCGGAGGTCGGATTTGAGGAGACGGAGCTCGGCGGCGAGCGCGAGGCCCTCGGCCGTCCGGCGCCCGACGAGCTCGTCGAGCGCGTGCCCGAGCGCGTCCGCCAGGAGCGGCCACGCGGCCTCCTGGCTCGGCGCGTCCGCCTCCTCGAGGCGGACGACGCCGGGACGCTCGAGAACCCAGGCGAGCGTCACGTCGCCCGAGGCGTCCACCGTGTGGCCGAGCTCGCGCGCCCGCGCGACGTACTCGGCCGCGAGCGCAGCGTCCACGCTCACGCGCTGCGCCGGCGCGCCGGGCGCCGGGACCTGCTGCACGGACACCTCCACGCGGCCGCGCTCCAGGCGCGCCTGGATCAGCCGGCGGACGTCCATCTCGAACGCGGCGAGCGCGCGCGGGAGCCTCACGGCGATGTCGAGGTGACGGTGGTTGACGGAGCGGGCTTCGACGGACACGGTCGTCGTCTGACCACCGACCTCCGCCCGGCCGAATCCCGTCATGCTGCGGAGGGCCGGAACGGGAGTGACCGGGGTGGGAGCCACGCGGGCATGATATGGCGAAATTGTCTGTAGTGTCAATATGTTGCGATTGACAGCCAACGACCGCCCGGCGTACACTGCCGCACACTTTGCGATACGAGGAGGTAGCCTGGCAATGCGCGTGAGCCGTCGCCGGTTCCTCACCACCGCGAGCGTCGCGGGCCTCGGGCTCGCGGCGGGCCGCTCCTTCGCCCGCGCCGAGACAGCCCGGCCGATCACGGTGGCGCACAGGGAGAAGAAGCTCTTCGAGGGATGATTTTCGGCTTCGGGCTTCTCGCGAAGATAGTGCCCGCGTGGACGCTCGTGTTCCTCATCGTTTTCCCCGATCTGATCCACTCGGCGCGGTTTCTCGGCGCCTCCGAGCGGCAGGTCATGCGCACGATCATCGTGCCCTCCGCGAACGCCGCGGACAAGATGGTCGCGCTCGTGGCGCTCGGCCTGATCGGCATCGTCATGGCCTTCGGGAACAAGCAGGTCGAGACACGGCGCCTGCGCCGGCGGCCCGAAAACCGGAAGCGCGCGTGACGCGCTGGACCGTCGCGGTCCTCGGCGTCGTCCTGATCCTCGCGATCGCGACGGTCGCGCTCGCGCGTCTGGTCGGCCGGCCGGGCTCGCGGGCCGCGATCCTCGTCTCGGTCGCCGCCCACTGGCTCGGTGCCTGGGTGCTCTGGAGTTTCGCTGGCGGGCTGGCGCTCCGCTACGGCCTGCTCGGCGCGTACAGCGGGGCGCTCTTCGGGCTCCTGGCGCTGGCGGGCGGCGTGTGGCAGTACCGGACGGTGGTCGCGGCCGGCCGCGACCGCGGCCTGGCCGTCTTCGTCGGCGGCCAGCTCCTCTGGCTCGCGGTCGTGCTCTTCCAGAACGGCCTGTTCGGGAATGTTTGGTGATAGCCTCGATTGTATGGAGAGTGAGGAAGCCGTCCTCGTTGTCGACGACGACGCGCGCGTCGCCGCGACGCTCAGCGACTTCCTCACGGGCGAAGGGTACTCGGCCGCCGTCGTCCGCACGGGCGCGGAGGGCTTGCGGCGTATCCGGGAGGGCGGCGTCGGCCTGGTCCTCCTGGACCTGCGCCTCCCCGACATGAAGGGCAGCGCGGTGATGCGCGAGGCACAGCTCAACCCCGCGCCGCCCGAGTTCATCATCGT
>JBGPIS010000034.1:0-11719 GCA_041484965.1 Methylomirabilia bacterium | reverse complement strand
GCACCGCGAGGCCCTCGGGATCACGTACCTCATGGGGTCGTTCAACCGGGGCGGCATTCCCCACGAGCGCATCGTCAAGTCCATGCGCCTCTTCGGCGAGAAAGTGATGCCGCAGCTCGCATGAAAGGAGGAGCCATGCGCGGGCTCGACATCACCCTGGAGCAGCTCGCCAAGGGGGCCCGCCCCCTGCTACAGGGCGGCGTCGTGCGCCTGATGGAGCTGGAGGAGCAGGGCTTCCTGAAGGACTGCACAGCGTATCGAAATCTGCGCGTTGACGGCCGGGCGCGCGGTGGCGTAACCAGGATCATGGCGATAGAACACTGGCCCGAAAGCGAGCGGCCGCGGGAGCGTCTCTGCTGGAACGGCCCCGAGGCGCTGGCGGACGCCGAGCTCCTGGCGATCCAGCTGGGCTCGGGCACGCGCGGCAAGAGCGCCGTGGACGTCGCGCACGAGATGCTCGCCGCCTACGGCTCGCTCGCGGAGCTCGCCGGGTGCGAGGTCGCCGAGCTCGCCGGGGTCGCCGGCGTCGGGCCGGTCAAGGCCGCCCGCCTCGTCGCCGCCTTCGAGCTGACGCGCCGGCTCCGGGCCCGCACGCCGGGCGAGCGGGTGGTCCTCTCGAGCCCGGCGTTGGTTTACGCGGCCTTCGCGCCGCTCATGGAGGACCTCAAGCGCGAGGTCTTCCGCGTGGCGCTCCTCGACGCCCAGAACGGGCTCCTGCGCGACCGGGTGATCTCCGAAGGGACGCTCTCGGCGAGCCTCGTCCACCCGCGGGAGGTCTTCAAGCCGGCCATCCTCGAGTCGGCGGCTTCGGTCATCCTGCTCCACAACCATCCGAGCGGGGACCCGACGCCGAGCCGCGAGGACATCCGGCTGACACGCCAGCTCGTGGAGTGCGCCAAGCTACTCGATCTCAGGGTCCACGACCACTTGGTGATCGGCCGGGGACGGTTTGTGAGCCTGGCCGACCGCGGTATCATCTAGGCGCGATGGCGATCAACGTCAGAGGCGTGGGCCACGTAGTCCTGAAGGTGCGCGATCGTGAGCGCTCGGCCAGGTTCTACCGGGAGGTCATCGGGCTCAAGGAAGTGGCTCGGCTGGGCGACCGGATGGTCTTTTTCTCCGCTACGGGCCGGAACCACCACGATCTCGCGGTCCTGGAAGTCGGCCCGAACGCCGCGCCCACCTCGCCCGATGGGGTGGGGCTCTACCACGTGGCGCTCAAAATCGGCGACAGCCTGGACGATCTGCGGAAGGCGAAGGCCCACCTGGAGGCGCACGGAATCACGCAGATGCGCATCTCGAACCACCGGGTGAGCCAGTCGATCTACCTGAACGACCCCGACGGCAACGGGCTCGAGCTGTTCGTGGACGCCGATCCGGCGATCTGGCGGGAGAACCCCGCCGCGGTCGCGCACGTCGAGTCGCTCGAGCTCTGACGCTCAGCCCTTCGCGAGCTTCTCGATCCCCTTCTTCGGCAGCGTCTGCAGGCGGGAGAGGAGAGTCTTCACCTTCCGCTCGCTGCAGTGATCCGCGAGGATCAGTTTCTTCGACCGCGTGCCGGTCACGATGTAGGCCACCCAGTCGTCGAGGTTCGTCGTTCCGCGCCACGCGACCGTCACGCCGCTGAGACGCATGCGTCGCCGACCTTCCACCTTCGCGAGCGGTTTGCGGCTGCCGTCCATTGGGCTCTGTACCTCGCTACGCTGTGCTGGTCGGGAGCGGCCGAAGAGCGGTTTTCAGGAAGTCGAACAACATTAGGCGCCCAACTTACGAGCGTCGTGATTCGAGTGTCAAGGTCTCGTTTGTCCGCTAAAAATGGGCGCGCGATGCCCGCGGCGGGCACGCCGACCGCCTGGAATCGGCAAAACTTCACGTGCCTGCTCTCCGTGGATGAACGGGCCGTCACAATTCGGCAGCCTCCCCGCGAGAGCGCATCAGGCCGTGCGATTTTGGCGTCTGTGGATAGCTGTGGACATGTGGATAAGCTGTGCGCATTTTCCGGGGCCCCGACGCCTCAGACGCGGGCGGCGAGGAGACGCTCGAGGATCTGACGCGCGAGAATCGGGCCACGCGTGATGAATCCGGTGAAGTAGCCGATCGCGTCGGCGCCTTCGCGGAGGAGCTGGAGCGCCTTGTCGGGCGAATCCACGCCGCCCGTCGCGACGAGCTCGAGCGCGGACCCAAAGCGCGCGCGCGTCCGGCGCACATTCGCGAGTGTTCCCGCGAAGATCTCCGGCCCGGAGAGGCCGCCGGCCCCTTGCGAGAGGCGCGGCTCCTCCACACGGCGCGCGTTGCCGTAATTGATGATGCGGATCCCCGCCTCCAGCGCCGCTGGAATGATGTGCGACTCGTTCGTGTCGGCAAAATCCGGCGAGAGCTTCACGATGAGCGGCTTCGTCGTGGCGGCGCGCACGGCCCCGAGCAGCGTCACGAGCTCGGCCGGCCGGCAGCTCCACTCGTAGACGAGCTTCGTGTTGGGCGACGAGATGTTGAACTCGACGAGGTCGCTGAGCGGGCCGAGCGCGCGCACGAGCGCGACGTAATCGTCCACCGACTCGCCCGCCACGCTCACGATCAGCGGCACGCGGTGCGGCAGCCGCGCGATCGAGGCGCGGAACGCCTCGAGCCCGGGGTTCTGGAAGCCGTTGCAGTTGACGAGCCCGGGGCCTGCCCTAGTCCGGATCCGGACCAGGTTCGGCGGTGGGTGGCCCGGGCGCGGCTCTCGCGTAATCGATTTCGCCGTCACCGCGCCGAAGCCCAGGCCCGCCGCGCGCCGGAGGATCCGCGGGTCGTAGTACATTGCGGCCAGGATCAGCGGATTCGGCAGGCGGACGCCGCCGAGCGTCACCGCGAGTCGTGGGTCTTCGAGCCGGAAGGCGCCAAGCCGGTCGACGGGCAGGAGCCGGAGCGCGGTCTGGCCGAGCGCGATCGCGGCCGGCTCGGGGAGGCGGCAGAGGACGCCGTCGTAGAAAAGCTGGTAGAGGGCGGCGATGGCGCGCGTCATGCGGGAGCCGGTCGAGGATAGCACACGGTTCTTGACGATCACGGCGGCGCTGTTTAGGGTAAAGCATTGAGCATCAACGTGATCGCCCGGGCGGGTCTCTGGCTGGCTGTCGCAATCGTCTCCGGCGCGTGCGCCATCGGTCCCCTCACGGCGCCGCCGCCGGACGGCGCCGCGGGCGAGCGCGCGGCGGCCCCCTCGTTCACCTTCGCGAGCGATACCTTCGCGTTCGCGAACCTGATCCGCTCCCGGCAACCGGATGCCGACGACCTCTATGCCAACTACTGCTTCGTGCTGGCGCGCGGACTCCGGCAGTTCAACCAGTTCGCGCGCTTCGACCCGGCCCTGCCGAAGCTCGATCACGCGGCCTATGTGGAGCGCGTGCGGCGCATCGCCGCGCCGGGGCCGTGGCGGCCGGCGCTGCCGCCCGACGGGCGCGTCGTGATCCCGGGCTACGCGAGCCTGCGCGAGTTCTCGCGGGCGGAAGAGGCGGCGGTGAAGGAAGGGCTCGGCTCGCGCTTCTGGACGCTCCTCCACTGGACGAACTGGCGCGTCGCCTTCGTCGTGACGCGCGCCCACCAGGAGAACGTCGCGCGCGAGATCGTGGACGACCTCAAGGCGGGCCGGCTCGTCCAGCTCCTCGTGACGAACCTGCCGAAGATCGACGTGAACCATACGCTGGTGGTGTTCGACGCTCGCGACACGGCGCAGGGGATCGAGTTCGCCGTCTGGGACCCGAACGATCCCGACGCGCCCGGCGTCCTCGCCTGGCAGCGCGAGCCGCGGCGCTTCTGGGCGGCGCGCCTCTACGACACCGAGCCCAGCGCCATCCGGGTCTTTCGCATGTACTACTCGCGGTTGCTCTGATGGCGCGGCGGCCGGTTGCCGAGCCGGAGACGCTGACACTCCCGGACGCGCACCCGCGCTGGTACACCCACGAGCTGAACCGGCCCGCGGCGTACCGGCTCGGCGCGCGGGCGCTCGGCGCCCTGCCGCGTGGAGCGCGGCTCGCGATCGCGGCGGGGATCGCCAGGATCGCGCCCGTCCCGGTCGAGCGCATGGCGGTACGCGCGAGCCTGGCTCGTATCGCGCCGCATCTTCCTGCGCGCGCGCGCGAGGCCCTGGTCCGCCGCGTCTTCGCGCACTTCGCCATGTGCTTCGCGGATCTCATCTGCGCCAACCGCTCGGAGGCCGAGGCCAACCAGCTGCTCGCCGGCGTCGAGGGGCACGAGCACCTGGACGCCGCGATGGCCGAGCGGCGCGGGCTCATCCTCCTCACGGCCCACCTCGGCAACTGGGAGCTCGCCGGCCGGCTTCTGGCGCGCCGGTTCGCGCGCCCGGTCCACGTGGTCGTCGCCGCCGAGCCCGATCCGGGCGTGGAGCGGTTTCTCCGCGGCGGCGAGGGGCCGGTGAGGTTCGTGACGCGAGACCACCCAGCCGCCTCCGTGAGGCTGCTCGCGGCGCTCCGGCGCGACGAAGTCGTCGCGATGCAGGGCGACCGCGCCCTCGGGAGCCGCGGCGATCTCGCGGTGCCCTTCTTCGGCGCGCCGGCCCTGTTCCCGCGCGGGCCGTTCGTGCTGGCGCGCGCCGCCGGCGCGCCGCTCGTGTCGGCGTTCTGCGTGCTCGGGGCCGACCGGCGCTACACGATCACCCTCGGCCCGCCGGTCCGCGTCGGTCCCGACGGCGAGGCGGCCGCGCTCGCCGCCTGGGTGCGGGTGCTGGAAGAGCAGGTACGCCGCCATCCCGAGCAGTGGTTCAACTTCTTCGACCTCTGGAGCGACCCACCTGCGCGCTGAGCCCGTCGTCGTCGTCGCGGCCGGAGCGGTCACGCCGATCGGAGGCGACCTCGACGCCTTCTGGTCGGGACTCGTGACGGGGAGCGACGGCATCTCCCGGATCGAGCGCTTCCCCGTGGACGATCTCCGCGTGGGGCGCGGCGGCGAGATCAAGAAGCTCCGCGTCTCGCGGCAGGGCCGCGCGGCCGGCGGCCGCGCCTCGCAGCTCCTGTTCGCGGCGGCCGACGATCTCCTGGCGCGCGCCTCGATCGACGCGCGGCCCGACCGCGTCGGCGTGGTCCTCGGCACCGCGCTCGGCGGCGTCGAGGAGCTCGAGCAGGCGCTCGCGCCGGATGGTACGCTGCGCCACGCAGCCGGCGGGCTCTACGACGCGCCCGCGCACGCGCTGGCGGGGCGCCTCCGCGCGCGCGGGCCCGTCCTCACGGTCTCGACGGCGTGCGCCTCGGGGGCGACCGCGCTCGGCGTGGCGGCCGAGCTGCTGCGCTCGGGCGTCGCCGACCGGGTCGTCGCGGGCGGCTACGACATCCTTTGCCGCTTCGTCATGCGCGGCTTCGACGCGCTCCGGGCGCTGACGCGGGAGCGCGTGCGGCCCTTCGACCGCCGGCGGAGCGGGCTGCTGCTCGGCGAGGGCGCGGCGCTCGTGCTGATGGCGCGCGACGGCGACGCGCCGGGGCCGCGGCTCGGCCGGCTCCTCGGCCACGCGAGCGGCAGCGACGGCTCGCACCTCACCGCGCCCGATCCCGACGGGCGCGGGCTCGAGTTCGCGATCCGCGCGGCGCTCGCCGAGGCGGCGGCGGCGCCATCCGACATCGACTTCGTCAGCGCGCACGGCACGGGGACGCTGCTCAACGACCGCATCGAGACCGCCGTGCTCAAGCGGGCGCTCGGCGCGCGCGCTCGGGCGATCCCGCTGAACTCGATCAAGGGCGGGCTCGGCCACACGATGGGCGCGGCGGCGACGCTCGAGGCGATCATGTGCCTGCTCGCCTCGCGGGATGGCGTCGTGCCGCACACGGCGGGCCTCGAGGAACGCGACCCGGAGTGCGATCTGGACTACGTCGCGTCGGCGCCGCGCGCGGCACGGCCGCGCCTGAGCCTCAGCACCTCGCTCGGCTTCGGGGGCTGCAACGCGGCGCTGGTCCTGGAGGGAGACGGGCGGTGACCGGCGTGTCGGTCGCGGGAGTCGGGCTCGTCACGGGGTGGGGCGAGCGCGTGTCGGCGCTGCCCGCGGACGCTCGTGTGGCTGCCGCGGGCCGCCGCGTGATCGCGCTCCCGCGCCCGGCGGCTGCACGCGAGCGCTTCCGCCGGGCCACGCGTGAGTGTCTCCTTGGCGTCAGCGCGGTCGAGGCGCTGCTCGCGGACGCCGGGCTCGGGCGCCAGGACATCCGCGGGGCCGACACCGCGCTCGTGTACGTCACGGCCGGTGCCTATGGCGCCGCGAACAGGAGCTTTGTCGAGTCGGCGGGGCCGGACGCGCTGCATTTTCCGTACACGGCCCCGAGCGCGGTGCCGGCGGAAGTCGCGATCGAGTTCGGGCTGACGGGCGCGTATGCGATCCTGATCGGCGGGGCCGCGGCGACGATCGACGCGCTCTGGCAGGCGACGCGCCTGCTCGCGAGTGGCCCGTGCCGCAAGGCGCTCGTCCTCGCGACAGAGACGTTCGCCGAGTGCGAGGACCTCTGGGCCCGGGGACGCTGGCTCGTCCGGCCGCCGCTCGTCGAGTCGGCCGCCTGCGCCCTGCTCGTGCCGGGGGGGCGGGTTGCGACGTACGGGCCGGCGTCCGCGCCCTCGGAGCTCGAGACGCTCGCGCGGGCGCGGGCCGGCGAGACCCTCGCGTGCGGGCCGCTGGTCGCGCTCGCGCTCGCGCGCGCGGCGGGCGGCGCCGGGCCGGTCCGGCTCACCGGCGAGTGGCGGGGCCGGCGCGCCGGGCTCGCGCTGGAGGCAGACTAGGGGGCTATGGAACCTAAAGAAGTTCTGGACGAGCTGAAAACGATCCTCGTGGCACGGCTCAAGTTCGACCCGAAGCGGGCGAGCGAGACCGTCATGGAGACGCCCCTGCCAAAAGGCATCGAAGGGTCCATCGGCCTCGACTCCCTCGACTTCATCGAACTGTCCATCGCGATCGAGGAGCGCTTCGGCATCGTGCTGGACGAATCCGAGGACCTCACGGAGCACTTCGCCGCCTTCGACACGCTCTGCCGTTTCATCGCCCAGCGGGCGAAGGGCGCGTGAAGCCCGTCGCCGTCACCGGACTCGGCGTCGTGAGCCCGTTCGGGGCGGGCGTCAAGGCGTACTGGAACGGCCTGAGCGCGGGCGCGTGCGCCATCCGCCCGATCACGCTCCTCGAAACCGAGGGCTTCCGCTGCCGCGTCGCCGCCGAGGTTCCCGACGGCATCGGCGGGTCGGCCCGGCGCTCGCGCGCCGACCGGTTCGCCCTCGCCGCTGCGCGCGAGGCGCTCGCCGACGCCGGCCTGGGCCGGGCCGACCGTGCCGCCGCAGCGCTGATCGTCGGCGCCGTCGGCGGCGGGATGCTCGAGGCCGAGGCCTGGTACTGGGCGCGCGTCCGGGGGGCGGCCCCGCGGCCATCGTCCGCGCTGCGCGCCATCTTCCCCTCGTCGCACGCCGAGGTGCTCGGCAGCGTGCTGGGGCTCGAGGGGCCGCGCGAGACCCTCGTGACGGCGTGCAGCTCGGGCGCCGCCGCGCTCGCCGTCGCCGCGGACCTGGTTGCCGAGGGCGTGGTACCGCTGGCGCTCGCGGGCGGCGTGGACGCGCTCACGCGCATCTGCTTCATGGGCTTCAACGCGCTCAGGCTCCTCGACCCCGGGTCGTGCCGCCCCTTCGACCGCGACCGGCGCGGCATGTCCATCGGGGAGGGCGCGGCCTTCCTCGTGCTCGAGGACGGGGCGCGCGCCCGGGCCCGCGGTGCCCGGATCTACGCGGAGCTCGCCGGCTCCGGGATGACGACCGACGCCTTCCACGTGACCGCGCCGCACCCGGACGGGGAGGGGATGACGCGCGCGATGCGCGCCGCGCTGGCCGACGCGCGCGTTGCGCCCGCCGAGGTGGGGTACGTGAATGCCCACGGCACCGCGACGCTGCAGAACGACCGGATCGAGGCGCGCGCGATTCGTGAGGTCTTCGGTGAGGGCCGGCCCCTGGTCAGCTCGACGAAGTCGATGATCGGCCACACGATGGCCGCGGCCGGCGCCCTGGAGGCGGTCGCCACGGTGCTCACGCTCACGCACGACCTGATCCCGCCCACGGCCCACCTCGAGACACCGGACCCGGAGGTGACGTTCGACTGCGTGCCGCGCGTCGCGCGGGAGGCCGCCGTCGAGATCGCGATCTCGAACTCGGTCGGCTTCGGCGGTCAGAACGTGACGCTGGTCTTCGCCCGGCCCGGCCGATGAACCGCGTCGTCCTGACGGGCGTCGGCGTCGTCACGGGCGGCCTCGCTGGCGGGCGGGCTCCGCTGGAGGCGTTTCTGGCGTCGGGCAGGCCCGCGGCGCGCCTGGTGGACCCGGCTGTGCTCGCCGGGGCCGGCGACGAGGGGGAGGCGCGGCGGCGCTCGCGCGTGTGCCGGCTCACGGTGGCGGCCGCGCGGATCGCCCTCGCCGACGCCGGCTTCGACCCGGCGGGCGGGCTCGGGCTCGTGCTCGGGACCGAGTTCGGCGACCTCACCTCGACGATCGCATTCGTGGATGGCTTCCTGGAGCGCGGGCTCCACGGGCTCTCGCCACTCCTCTTTCCGAACACCGTGATGAACACGATGGCCGCGACGGCCGCGATCGCCGTGCGCGCCCGGGAGCTGTCGCTGACGCTGAACGCACCGACGGTCGCGGGCGACCTCGCCATCGTGCGCGCCGCTGCCGCCATCCGGTCGGGCCGCGCGGCCGCCGTGCTCGCGGGCGGCGTCGACGAGATCGACCCGCTGCTCGGACGAGTGCTCGGCGAGATGGGCGCCGGGGGCGTGGGGCGCGGCGAGGGCGCGGGGTTCGTCGTTCTCGAGTCGGCGACGGCGGCGCGCGAGCGCGGGGCGCGCCCGCTCGGCGAGATCCTGGGCGCGGCCTGGCGCGCGCTCCCGGCGCGCCCGTACTGCGTGGGGCGGCGCGCCGCCTCGCGGGCGATCGCCGCGGCGCTCGAGGACGCGGGGGTGCGCGCGGAAGCGATCGGCCGCGTGTACACCTCGGCGAGCGGCGACCTCGCGCGCGACCGCTGGGAGGCGGCGCTGCTCGACGCCGCGCTCGCGCCACACCGGCCGCCCCGCGAGTCCCTCGCCGCGCGCGTCGGCCGTCACGCGGGCGTGGCGGCGCTCTCGGTCGCCGCGGCGGCGTTGCGAGGGGCGACGGGCGGTCCGGCGCTCGTCCACGCCGTCGCGCGCGGCGGCAACCACGTCGCGGTAGTCGTGCAGGGCTCATGAGCGTGCTCATCGTCATTCCGGTGTTCGACGAGGCAGCGACCGTCGGCGCGGTCGTCACCGCGGCCCGCCGGTATGCGCCGGTGCTCGTGGTGGACGACGGCTCGCGGGACGGGAGTGCCTGGGCCGCGCGCGGCGCGGGCGCGGAGGTCGTCAGCCACCCGCGGCGACTCGGCAAGGGCCAGGCGATCCGGACAGGAATCACGGCCGCGCGGAGCCGTGGCGCCGCCGCCGTCGTCACGCTCGACGGCGACGGGCAGCACGATCCGCGGGACCTCGCCGTGGTGCTCGAGGCCGCCCGCAGCGCGCCGCGGGCGATCGTGGTCGGCAGCCGCGAGGCGCGCCTCCTGCCGCTCGAGCGGCTCAACGCGATGCGCGTCGCGGGATTCTTCGTCGACTGGGCGAGCGGGCTGGCGCTCCGCGACACGCAGTCCGGGTTCCGAGTCTACCCGCTCGCGTTGTTCGACGAGATCGACGCGCGCCGCGGTGGCTTCGTGTTCGAGACGGAGGTGCTCGTCGCCGCGGCGCTGCGCGGCTGGCAGGTGCGGGAGGTGCCGGTGACCACGATCTCGCGCGCGGGGCGCCGGAGTCGCTTCCGGCCGATCGGCGACGGCGCGGCGATCGGCGCTTACCTCGCCGGCCGCGTGGCCGCGCGCTGGGCGCTCGAGGCGCGGGCGGCCGGCTGGGCGCTCGTGGGCCCGTTCCTTCCCGCGGCGCGGCGGACGCGTCACGCCGCGATCCTCCAGGAGGTGGCGCCGCACCTCGGCGCGCCCGGGGCGTGGGCGGTCGCGCTCGCCGGCGCGCACGTCCAGCGCGTGAGCGCCACGCTCATGGACTGGTGGGGGCATCCGCGGCGCCGCCGGGCTACCATCGCGGCGAGCGCCACCCTCGCGGCGCCCGCGGTGCTGGCGCTGCTCGTGGTCCAGGCGCTCGCCGGGCGTCGGCTGCCCGACTTCGTGTCGCCCGTCGTCGACCTGCTGTGCTCCCAGGAGCGCCTCAGCGCACCGCCTGGACGGACGCCGCTCATGACGCTCGTCGCGCCGCCGGAGCCGCGCCGGTGAGCGCGCCCGTGACCTACGACGTCGTCGTGGTGGGCGGTGGCCCCGGCGGCTCGACCACGGGCGCCTTCCTCGCGAAGGCCGGGCGCCGCGTGCTCCTGTTCGAGCGGGAGACGTTCCCGCGCTTCCACGTCGGCGAGTCGCTCCTGCCGGCGACGCTGCCGATCATGGACCGCCTCGGCGTCCACGCGACGGTCGCCGAGCGCGGGTTCCAGGTGAAGCAGGGCGCCACGTTCCACGACCAGGAGTCCGGGCTCGAGCACACCTTCTACTTCCTCCGGGACAAGCCCTGGCCGAGCTACTCGTACCAGGTTCCGCGCGCGGACTTCGACGCGCTCCTGCTCGAGCACGCGATGAAGCAGGGCGTGGACGTGCGCCAGCCGGCGACCGTGGAGGAGGTCGCGTTCGATGCCGACGGCGTCACCGTGACGGCCGAGAGTCACGGGCAGCGGGCGAGCGTGCGCGCCCGCTTCCTCGTTGACGCCAGCGGCCGCGCCGGCCTGGTCTCCCAGACGGTCGGCGCGCGCGAGCGCGTCCCGAATCTCGGCAAGGTGGCGCTCTTCGCCCACTTCCGCGGCGCGTGGCGGGCCCCCGCGCCCGACGAGGGCAACATCCGCATTTACGTATTCGAGAACGGCTGGTTCTGGTGGATCCCGCTCGCGGGCGACCGGACGAGCGTCGGCTGCGTCATGCACGCGCGCACCCTGCGCGAGTGGAGCGGGACGCGGGAGGCGCTCTACGCCGAGATGATCCGGCGGTGCCGGCGCGTCGCCGAGGGATTGCGCGGCGCCGAGCAGGTGACGCCGCTTCACACCGAGGCGAACTTCTCCTACCGGAACCGGCCGGTCGTCGGCAAGCGCTTCCTCGCGGTCGGCGACGCGGTCGCGTTCGTGGATCCGATCTTCTCCGGTGGGGTGCACATCGCGATGCAGTCGGGCGAGCTGGCGGCGCGCGCGATCGATGCCGCGCTTGCCGACGGCCGGGTCGCGGGTCGCCGCTTCGCCGCCTACGAGCGGCGCGTGTGGGGCGGGCTCCGGCCATTCTTCCGGTTCATCGACAAGTACTACGAGCCGGCGTTCCTCGAGCTGTTCCTCAAGCCGAGGGGCGCATTCGGCATGGTCGACGCGGTGCTGAGCGTCCTATCGGGGGGATCGTTCCTCGGGATGCGCTGGCGGACGCGCGCCTCGTTGGCGCTCCTGTTCGCCATCGCGCGGGTCAACGTCTGGGTGCGCCGGCGGGCAGGCCGGCCCGTCGAGTCCCGGCTGGAATGGTAGGGCGAGCCGCAGGCCGTCGCGGGGCTGGGGCCCCGCCGGGCGAGGGGAGCGGATGAGATGGTAGGGCGAGCCGCAGGCCGTCGCGGGGCTGGGGCCCCGCCGGGCGAGGGGAGCGGATGAGATGGTAGGGCGAGCCGCAGGCCGTCGCGGGGCTGGGGCCCCGCCGGGCGAGG
>JBGPIS010000033.1:0-11770 GCA_041484965.1 Methylomirabilia bacterium | reverse complement strand
GCATGTCGCGATTATACCAGCGCGCTCTCCGGCCACGTCCCTTCAGCGGCTCGTAAGCCCGATCCCCACGGCGACGGCCGCGCTCGCGAGCAGGAGGTCGAGCGTCAGCGGGTCGCCTGCGACGAGCGCCGCCGCGATGATGCCGAAGAGCGGCTGGGTCAGGAAGAAGGCGGCCAGCGCGCTCGGGCGATAGTGGCGCAGCAGCCGGAGGTTCACCACGAAGTTGAACCCCGCGATGATGACGCCCTGGTAGGCGACCGAGGCGGCGAGGGTCCCGGTCCAACGGGTGGGCGTGGGCTCGAGCGCCAGCGAGATCACGACGAAGAGCGCCGTGCCGATGACCGCCTGCGAGAGGAGGAGCTTCACGGCGTCCAGGCGGTGGACGGCGCGCGCGAGGTAGACGGTGCGCTCGGCCAGCAGGAACGCTGCGACGACCATGATCGTGTCGCCCAAGAGGCTCGGCGAGCCGTGGGCGACCTGGCGGACGAAGAGCAGGACGATCCCCGCGTAGGCGACGACCACGCCCACGAGCTTCCTGAGCGTCAGCCGGTCACCCGGGATCAGGAAATGCGCCAGGACGACGGTATGCACGGCGTAGAGGTTCAGGAGGATCGCCGCGTGCGCCGCGCTCGTCAGCGAGGTGCCGACGTTCATCGTGCCGATCTGAGCGGTGAAGAGAAGCCCGAGGAAAATCAGGGGGCGCCACTCGGCGCGCCCGATGCGGAAGCCGGCGAAGCGGCCCGTCGCCCACGCCCAGAGGGCGATGACGGCGCCGCCCACGAGGAAGCGCATCCAGGCGAGGCGGATCGGGGGCGCGTCCTGGAGGCCGAGCTTGATCACGACGGGATTGGCGCCCCAGAAGATCGAGACGAGCACGGCGAGCGCCGCGCCCTTGAGGTCGAGGCCTTTCGAGGGATGGCTCAGAGCAGCCCAATGATACTGCAGGGCGGCATCGTGTGGACGCCGGCTGCGGGTGACGTACACTGTCGGCGTGAACCTGCGCGTCACGTATGCCCCCGGGGTTCTCGCGCTCGCATGAAGATCGGCCTGATCGGCCTCCCGAAGTCCGGCAAGACCACGCTGTTCAACCTGCTCACCGGCTCGAGCGTCGCGACGGCGCGCTACGATGCCGGGCGCTCCGAGCTTCACACTGGCGTCGCCCGCGTCCCCGACCCGCGCGTGGACCGCCTCAGCGTTCTCTTCAAGCCGAAGAAGACGACCTGCGCGAGCTTCGAGGTGGTGGATCTCGCGGGATTCGAGCGCGGCGCGCGCGCGGGGCTCGAGACCAAGGAGTTCAGGAGCGCGGACGCGCTCCTGCACGTGGTCCGCGCCTTCGCCGACGAGGTCTCCGGCGCGCCCGACCCCCGACGCGACATCGTCGACTTGGAACTGGAGCTGATCCTGGCCGACCTCGAGGTGGTGGACCGGCGGCTCGAGCGTCTGGAGGCCTCCATCAAGAAGCAGCGTAAGGAGGCGGAGCTGAGGGAGCAGGAGATCCTCCGCCGGCTCAAGGCGGCGCTCGAAGCGGAGATCCCGCTCCGGGGGGCAGAGCTTAGCCTGGAGGAGACCAAGGCGATCCGAGGGTTCACGTTCCTGTCCGAGAAGCCGATCCTCCACTGTCTCAACCTGGACGAGACGGCGATCGCCGACGGCTCCCGGGTGGTCGAGACGTACGGTCTGGAGAAGATCGCCGCCCAGCACCGGACCCGCGTCGGTTGGGTGTCGGTGGTGATCGAGACGGAGGTCGCCCAGCTGGCGGGCGAGGAACAACAGGCTTTCCTCACCGATCTCGGGCTCAAGGAACCTGCGATCCACCGCGTTCTAAGTGACTGCTACGCCTTGCTCGGATTGATCTCCTTCTTCACGGTCGGCGAGGACGAGGTCCGAGCCTGGCCAATTCCGGAAGGGACCCGAGCCCAGGACGCCGCCGGCACCGTCCACTCGGACATCGCCCGCGGGTTCATCAGGGCCGAGGTCAACGGGTACGACGAGCTGATGGCGGTGGGCGGCGCCTTCGCCGACCTCCGCGCCAAGGGCCAGCTGAGGCTCGAGGGCAAGGACTACGTCGTCCGGGACGGGGAGGTCTGCCACTTCCGGTTCAACGTCGCGAAGTAACGCGGCTGTCTGAATCGCGCCAGCTCTCGCCGGAAACTGGCCCGTTCTCGTCGGCGGTCGCACCGCCCTCCCGATCCGAAGCCAGGTTTTTCAGGGGATTCGCGTTTGGCACTGGGGATGCACACTTCGACGTCCATGGACTGGTTGGTGATCACGACATGGGGCCTGATGGCGGGCCTGACGGCGTGTGGCGTCGTCGCCTTCGAGTGGGTCGAGGCGCGCGTCGAGCAGCGTCGGCGGGTCGAGCGGCTCAGGGAGCCTCTCTAGTCTCGACCACCGCGCGGCACGGGTCTACGGGGTCACGCCGGGAAGCCTCTTGAGCGGACCGCCGAGCGCCTGGACGACCGCCGCGACGTTGCCGTCCGGCGTGTTCATGGGCAGGACGCACCCGGGCCCGACGATAAGCCCGATCCCGCCCGTCTGAGCGATCGCATCCCGAGCTTCAGCCACCGCCCGTTCCGGCGTCCCGTCCCGGAGTGTCTTCCACTGATCGAGCCCGCCGATGACCGCGCCCACCGTCCTGTCCTTGGCGTCGGCCAGCGAGGGCTGGGTGGCCCGGTCGTCCCAGTTCCAGGCATGGCCGGGGAGCGTGGCCAGCCGGCTCCACATCAAGTGGTCGCCGTGGCAGTGGATGATCGTCAGGATGGACGCGCCCCGCACCGATTCCAGAACCCGCCGGTCGTAGGGCTCGCCGAAGCGCGCGTAGTCGTCCGCGGAATTCACGCTGCTGCTCGCCGCCTGGATCGAGTAGAAGATGCCCGAGACGCCCTCGCTCAGCGCGCGCGCCGCGAACGCGACGAGCGTCTCGGTGATCGCCTCGAGCGCCGCCGTGACCCGCGCCGGGTGCTCGCGCAGGTCGTGGGTCAAGCGGTCGCCGGAGAGCTTGCGCGCGAGCGAGAGCGGTGAGAAGAGGGTCGGGACCACGGGCGCGTCGCCGATGCGCCGGTCGAAGCCGATGCGGACGATCGTCTCGATCTGCTCGACGTAGCCCGGCGCGGCCGCCGGGTCGAGCGGGCGGATCTTCTTCCAGTCGTCGGCGTCGCGGACGGCGCAGCGGGCGCAGGGCCGGTGGCCGTCGGGCCGGACCTCCTCGCCCTCGACGCAGCCCCACGCCTCGACCGCATAGCCGCCCGTCGGCGTGATCTTGAGGAAGTCCGACCCGTAATGCTCGTGGAAGCGCAACGTCGCCTGCGCGAGACCCGCGGGTGAGCGGTCCACGGTCGGAAAGTGGCGCCAGACGGCGTACGGGATGCGGTCCACCGGCTCGCGGTTCAGCGCGGCCAGGATGCGCTCGCGCCGGCCCATTTGCTTCATCCGCGCACGACGCCGTCCTTCAGCACGACCTCCCCGCGCTCGTTGACCGCATCGAAGGCGACGCGGTCGCCCGCGCGGGCGCGACCGCGGATCGTGAGGGTCGAGGGCATCGGCACCATGCCACTGAGCCGGGCGGCGACCTCGCCGACGCGCGCCGGGTCGCCGCCCAGATCGTGGTGGATGACCCGCGAGAGCGCGAGGGCGATCGTGGCGGTGCCGTGGAGGATCAGGCCGGGCAGGCCGGCCGCGCGCGCCACCGCGATGTCGGTGTGGATCGGGTTCCAGATGCGGGCGCACTCGCTATAGATGTGCGCCGCCTGGGCGCCGACCGGGACGACCGAGCTCCAGCGGATCTCGTCGCCCACCGGTGGCGCGGACCGCTCGAGCGGTACAGCCTCCGCCGTCGCCTCGCCGTCGGTGCTCACGCCACGGAAGATCGAGCCGTAGTCGGTGGTCGTCACCGGCCGGCCGTTCCGGTCCACGGTGGAGTAGCGCGTGACGACGAGCGTCCCAGTGCGGCTCGGCCGGACGGTGAGTACCTGGCCCCGCGTGAGGAGCCGGTCGCCGGCTTCCGGCCGCCGATGAATGACCAGGTGGTGGTTCGTGTGGACGCCGAGCGGCAGGAGCTCCGGCTTGATGCTCTTCGTGCGAAGCGTGAGCGCAACCGGCCACTCGTAGCAGGCCGAAAAGAGCGGATGGGCGACGGGCCCGGCGGGCGCCTCCGTGTCGAAGTAGCGCGGATCCGTCTCGCCGAGCCCCGCCGCGTACGCCATGAGCCAGCGCGCGTCCACCGTCTGGCTGAGCGCACCCACCTCGAGGCCGACGAGCTTGCCGGGGATCGTGCCGGTCATGACGGGCGCGGGAAGTTCATCGCGTCCACGAAGATCTGCTCGAAATCCGGGTGGGCGGCAAGCGAGACGTGCTCGATCGTACGCGCCACGCGCTCGGCGCGCTCCCGCTCGGTCTCCGAGAGCAGGCAGAGCTGCGCCCCGAGCGAGGCGGCGTTGCCGACGTAGCGGATTTTCTCCGTCGCGAGCGGGGGAATCAGCCCGATGCGCAGCGCGCTCGCGATCGAGACGTAGTTGCCGAAGCCACCCGCCAGCATGAGCTCGGCGATGCGCGCGTTCGGGATGCCTGCGACGTGCTGGAGCATCGCCACGCCCGAGGCGATCGCGCCCTTGCAGAGCTGGACCTGGCGGATATCGTCCTGGGTGAGGACGATCTCCTGGCGCGCTCCCGCATCGCCCGGCCGCAGGACGACGACCTGCCGCTCCTCGCCGCGCATCCGCACCCGGTCGCGCAACTTCGGCGGCAGCGTGTCCCGCGCGTCCATCTGGATGAGCCCCGTCCAGTCGATCACGTCGGCGGCGAGCAATCCCGCCAGAAGGTCGATCAGTCCCGAGCCGCAGATGCCGAGGGCGTCCGCCTCGCCGATCGTGTGAACGCTGATGTCGTCCCCCACGGCCACGCGGTCGATCGCGCCCAAGGCTCCGCGCATGCCGTGCCGGATCTGGGCGCCCTCGAGCGCGGGCCCGGCGGGCGCCGAGCAGGCCCAGAGGCGGTCGCGCGAGCCCAGGACGACTTCGCCGTTGGTGCCGATGTCCACCGCGATGCGGACCTCGGCGCTCTCGTAGATCCGCGTTGCCAGCGCGACGGCGACGGCGTCGGCGCCCACGAAGCCCGCGACGATCGGGAGCAGGCACACGCGCGCTTCCGGCGCGACCTTCAGGAAAAGCTCCCGCGCGGGCAGAACCAGCGGGTGGCGCATCACGGGCGCGTAGGGCGCCAGCCCCACGTGCGACGGATCGATGCCGAGCAGGATGTGGTGCATGCACGTGTTGCCGACGACGACGACCTTGTAGATCCATTTTGCGAGCACGCCCGACTGCCGGCAGATCTCCTCGATGTGCTGGTTCAGCAGGCCCACGATGCGCGTGTGGAGCTTCCGGAGATTGCCCGGGTTGAACTGGGCGAAGGCGATGCGCGACATCAGGTCGCCACCGAAGACCGCCTGGGGATTGAGGCTCGACACGGACGCGAGCTGCTCACCGGAGTCGAGCGCGAGCAGCGTGGTGACGACGCTGGTGGTGCCGATGTCGATCGCGAGGCCGAACTTCATCCCCGCGGTGTCGCCGCGCTCGACGGCCAACACGTGCTGGCGCCCGGGCGCGCTCCCGCCCGGGGCGAACGTGGTCACGGTGACGCCGTCGGGGTCGTCCCGCAGCGCGGAGGGCAGGCCGTGGAGCACGCTCGTGCCGACGTCCGCTGGCGTCAGACCCACGGCGGCGAGGAGCTGCTCGAGATCGGAGGTCTGGTGGTGCTCCTCGCGGGGGAGCGCGACCTTCACGAGCTGCTTCTCGATGCCGGAGTCGAGCGTGACGCGGCCAAGGTGTTTTGGACCGGGGCCGGCGCCCAGGATCTGGAACGAGCGCTCCTCGAGGGGCGGCGCGACCTGGACCGTCACGGGGTCGCTCGGCACGCACTGGCAGGACAGCCGGTAGCCCTCGCGGACGAGGTCGTCGCCGAGCTGGACCTCGTCCATGATCGTCGGCGGCGGCACGGTGCCCGCGACGAACTTCACCCGGCAGGAGGTGCAACGCCCGCGGCCGCCGCACGTCGCGGTGACGTCGATGCCGCCGGCGTGCGCCGCTTTGAGGATCGAGGTGCCCGGCGGCACCTCCAGCGTGCGGCGCGCGGTGGGATCGCTCGGGTCCGTCAGAATCGTCAGCGGAACGGCCATGCCCCTTCATTCTAGTGGTATGCTCCCGCCCATGGAAATAAACCTCGACACCCTGCGATGTGTCACCCGCCTCGCCGGTTTCGACTGGACGGACGCCGAGCTCGACGCCATCCGGCCCATGGTCCAGCGCACGCTCGACATGCTGGCGCGCCTCGAGGCGCTTCCCCTCGGCGAGGTCGAGCCCGCCACGCAGTACCGGGTGCTCTGAGGGTGAGCGACCTCGTCTGGCGCTCTGCGGCCGAGCTCGGCCGGCTGATCGCGAAGAAGGAGGTCTCACCGGTCGAACTCGTCCGCGCTCTTCTCGACCGGATCGCGGCGCTCGACGGCAAGCTCAGGTCGTTCATCACCGTCTGCGGCGACCAGGCACTCGAGGCGGCGCGCGCCGCCGAGGCCGAATTGATGGCGGGCCGCGTTGCCGGGCCGCTCCACGGCGTGCCGTACGGGCCGAAGGACCTCTACAACACCAAGGGCATCAGGACGACCGGCGGCTCGAAGATCCTCGCCGATTCCGTTCCCGCCACCGACTCGACGGTAGTCGCGCGGCTCGGCACGGCAGGCATGCTCGTCCTCGGCAAGCTCAACATGCACGAGTTTGCCTATGGGCCCGAAGGGCTGAACGCTCATTACGGCGACGCGTGGAATCCCTGGGACGCGAACACGCACCGGGTCGCCGGCGGGTCGTCCTCGGGTTCGGGCGTGGCGGTGGCGGCGGGGCTCTGCCCGGCCGCGCTCGGCTCGGACACCGGCGGCTCGATTCGCATCCCGTGCTCGCTCTGTGGAATCAGCGGGATCAAGCCGACCTACGGGCGCGTCAGTCGAGCGGGCGTGCTGCCGCTCTCGTGGTCCATGGACCACGCCGGGCCCATGGCGCGCACGGTCGCCGACTGCGCGCTCATGCTCGGTGCGATGGCCGGCTACGACCCGGCGGACCCGACGACGAGCGTCCTGCCCGTGCCCGACTACGCCGCCGCGCTCACGGGCGAGGTGAAGGGCCTGCGCGTCGGGCTGCTTCGCGCTCACTTCACCGACGTGGCCGCGCCCGAGGTGCGTGCGGCGGTAGACGCGGCGGCGAAGGCGCTCGAGCAGGCGGGCGCTGTCGTGGACGAGGTGAACCTCACGGAAGTGGCGCACGTGGCCGCGGCCTCGTTCGCGATCGTCGCGACCGAGGCCCTCGCGTATCACGCCGGGTGGCTCCGGGCGCGGGCGGCCGATTACCAGCGGGACGTGCGCGAACGGCTCACGATG
This sequence comes from Methylomirabilia bacterium, assembly GCA_041484965.1. GTDB lineage: Bacteria > Methylomirabilota > Methylomirabilia > Rokubacteriales > CSP1-6 > JBGPIS01. The sequence continues at coordinate 4,356 of JBGPIS010000033.1, read as the reverse complement.
GGCGCCCTCGTGAGCGGCGTTCACTACGTCCGCGCCCAGCAGGTGCGCCAGCTCGTGCGCGCCGAGGTGGACGCGGCGCTCGCGCGGCGCGACGTGCTCCTGGCTCCGGCGACGCCGATCCCCGCTCCCGTGCTCGGCGAGAAGGAGGCGCGGCTCGGCGACGGGACGTCGGACGTGCGCTCGGCGCTGATCCGGTTCACGCGTCCGTTCAACCTCTCGGGCCACCCGGCGTGTTCGGTGCCGTGTGGCTTCACGGCGGGCGGCCTCCCCGTGGGCATGCAGTTCGTCGGGCGGCCGTTCGACGAGGCCACCGTGCTGCGCGCCGGCGACGCCTACCAGCGGCGGACGGACTGGCATACGCGGAGGCCCGTGCTGGCATGAGCGCGCGACGGCTTTGGAGGTCCTCATGAGCGACCAGCCTCTGGACCAGCGGCTCGCGGCGCTCGAGGCGGGGCTCGCCCGCCTCGAGACACTCATGCGCGGCGTTCACGACAAGCTCTCGCACCTCGCGCCGGACGCCGAGGAGATCAAGCGCGGCCTCCAGCACTGGGTGACGGAATACGTGTCGCTGCGTCTCCAGCAGCTCGTGCCCGAGACGTGCGAGCACCCGGAGCGCGAGGAGGACACGCCGGTCGGCGGCGGCCTTGTGCTCCCGGGCACGCGTATCCGCTGCACCGAGGAAGTCATTCACCGGCTGGGCCGGATCCCGATCCCGTTCGTCCGTCAGATGGTCACAGCGAAGGTCGCCGAGACGGCGCGCGCCGAGAACGTGGGGGTGGTGGACGTGCCGTTCTTCGAGCGCGCCGCGACCTTTTGACAGTGCAAGCTCTCGGGGGAGGATCTCCTGAGCTTCGACCACTGGAAGCAGCACGTGCTGCAGGGGCCACAGCTGTAGGCGCCGACGGTCCCGTCCGCGTTCCGATCGAGGACGCGCTCGACCTCCACACGTTCGCGCCGCAGGACGTCCCGTCGGTCGTCGCCGAGTACCTCGCCGCCGCCCTCGCCCGGGGCTTCGCCGAGGTGCGGCTGATCCACGGCCGCGGCCAGGGCGTCCAGCGCACGATCGTCCGCTCCCTGCTCGCCAAGCACCCGCTCGTGGCGGGTTACACGGATGCTCCGCCTGGACGCGGCGGTTGGGGCGCGACCATCGTCCGCCTCCGACACCGCCAGGGCGCCGACGAGTAACCGGCCCGGCGGCGCTAGTCGCGGTCGGCGCGGAGGAGGATCATGCGGTCGGTGAAGGACTCGACCGCATTGCCGCTCACCTTGAAGTCGAACGCGGCGCGGCACCGCTCGGGCGCCGCGCGCACGAAGGCTTCGAGGTCACGCCGCGCCTCGGCGCTCATCCGCATGCGTCCCGTCCAGTCGTCCCACACGCGGATCTTCCGAAGGCTTGCGTCGTCCATGACCGTGAGCCCCGCGGCGCGCAGGAAGGCCTTCCACTCGGCCGCCCGATAGGCGCGCACATGAGAGGGGTCGCGGCGCTTCTCGACTTCGGTGATGAACGCGTTGGCGTCGGGCTCGTCGTGGCCGAGGATGTCCTGGACGAGGAACGAGCCGCCAGGCTTGAGCACCCGGTGGACCTGGCGCACGGCGGCGGCGACGTCCGCGAAATGGTGGGGCGCGATCCGGCAGGTGACGACGTCGAACGCGCCGTCGCGGAAGGGGAGCGCCTCCACGTCGCCCGCCGCGAACTCGACATTCGATACGCCGCGCCCCACGACGAAGTTCCGCGCGACAACGAGCATCGGCTCGGTCAGGTCGAAGGCGACGACGCGCGCGGCGATTCCAGCGAAGGCGAGCGCCGTGTGGCCGGCGCCGGTGGCGACGTCCAGCACGCGGGCGGGCCGGCAGGCGCGTCCCCACGCGAGCAGCGTGTCGAGATCGTCGCCGGACGCGTGCGTCGCGCTCGTCACGTAGGCCGCCGCGCTCGCGCCGAACTGCTCCTGGACCCGGCGGGTCTGAGCCTCGCTCACTTGTATCGGGGTCCGCGAGCCCGGCGCCCACCGTGGGTGGCCTGAGAAAGGCGCGCGTCGCTCACTTGCCCTTCCTGCGCCCGGCGAGATGGCGGAACAGGAAGTCCGCGTCGAGGGGCGTGAGATCGAAGCGCCGCGAGGCATCGTCCACGAGTTTTACGCGGTCGGCCGCGGGGTTGTCCCGGAGCTGATCGTCGATCCACTGCACGGCCTGCTTGATCGGTGCTTCGCCTGCGGACATGGACGGCCTCCGTCTCATTCTTCTGGCGCTCGAACGTAGTTCGCCACTCCGCCATCGGAGCCCTCCATGGGATCCGGGATTGCGGCGCCGGGAGGGATTATAGCCCCGCGTCATTGGCCCGGCCCGGGGCAGGCCAATTGGCTCTTGACCTGGATCAGTTTCGGATGAAAATGGCCTGGTGAGGAGACCACCGCCGTGAACATCCCGCTGGACCGCGAGAAGCCGGTGGCACTGCCCCGCCAGATCCAGGCGCACCTGGAGCGCCTGATCCGGGAGCGCCTGCTGGCGCCGGGCATGAAGCTCCCGGCCACGCGGGAGCTGGCGCAGATGCTCGGCGTCAACCGCGCCACGGTCGCCCAGGCGTACGAGGAGCTGGTCGCGGCGGGCTGGGCGCGCGCCCACGTCGGGCAGGGGACGTTCGTCGCCGGGCCGCCCGCGGCTCAGGCCGCACCGCCGCGCGAGGAGCCACCGCCGTCTGCGTTCAACTGGCCCGGCCTCTTCTCCCGCAGCGCCCAGATCGTCGCCGCCGACGACGACAGTACGCGAGCGCTTGTGAGCGCCGCGGCCGGGAACCCGGCGGTGATCTCGTTCGCAGGCGGGATGCCGGACAGCGGCCTCTTTCCGACCGACGCCTTCCGGCGCGTGCTGAACGACGTGATCCGCGAGGACGGCGCCTCGCTCCTCCAGTACTACCCGGCTGGGGGCTATCCGCCGCTCCGGCAGTACCTTTCGACCTACCTGCTGCGCTTCGGCCTCGAGGCGCGGCCCGAGGACATCCTGATCGTCAACGGCTCGCAGCAGGGCTTCGACCTGATCGCCCGCACGCTGCTCGACCCCGGTGACTTCGTCGCGATCGAGGAGCCGACGTACCCGCGCGCGCTCCAGGTCTTCCGCTCGTTTGGCGCCCAGCTCCTGGCCGTGCCGTGGGATGTGACCGGGCCGCGCGCGGACGTGTTCGAGCGGCTCCTCGAGCGCCACGCGCCCAAGCTCTTCTACTGCCAGCCGAACGCCCACAATCCGACCGGCCTGTCGCTCTCGCCGGAGACGGCGCGTCGGCTGCTCGAGGTGGCGGCGCGCCACCAGGTGCCGATCGTCGAGGACGGCTTCGACGGAAGTCTCTACTACGGCGCGCGCCCGGCGATCCCGCTCAAGGCGTCGGACCGCAACGGGCTCGTCATCTACATCGGGACGTTCTCGAAGATCCTTTTCCCCGGCCTGCGCCTGGGCTGGCTCGTCGGGCCGCGGCCGGTCATGGATCGCCTGCTCGCGGCCAAGCAGCTGGCCGACCTGCACACGAGCGCGCTGCTCCAGGCGGCGGTGTACCGCTTCTGCGAGCGCAAGCTCCTCGATCGCCACGTGGCGCGCATGGCCCTGGAGTACGGGCGGCGCCGCGCGCTGCTGCTCGCGGCCCTCCGGCGCCGGATGCCGGCGGAGGCCAGGTGGACCGAGCCTCAGGGCGGCTTTTCACTCTTCGTCACGCTTCCCGCGGACGGGGACGCCGGAGCGCTCCTGCCCGCGGCGCTCGAGCGGGGCGTGGCGTTCACGCCCGGGGCCGCCTTCTTCGTGGACGGCGGCGGCGAGCGGACGCTGCGGCTCTCGTTCTCGTCGGTGGCCGCAGGGAAGATCGACGAGGGTGTGCGGAGGCTCGCGGAGACGATCAAGGCGGCGCGCGGCCGGACCCGCTGGCGGGTCCGGCCTGAGCGCGCCCCAGTGCCCGTGGTCTAACGACAAAGGAGATCGATATGTCGGACGTGAACGGGCTGCGCATCGCGGACAGGAAGCACGTCGGCCTCGCCGAGATGCTCAAGGGCGGGGTCATCATGGACGTCACCAACGCCGAGCAGGCGAAGATCGCGGAGGACGCGGGCGCGGCTTCCGTGATGGCGCTCGAGCGGGTGCCCGCCGACATCCGCAAGGACGGCGGCGTCGCGCGGATGGCGCCGGTGAAGAAGATCCGAGAGATCCAGAAGACGGTGACCATTCCCGTCATGGCCAAGGCGCGCATCGGCCATTTCGTCGAGGCCCGGATCCTCGAGGCGCTCGGCGTGGACTTCATCGACGAGTCGGAGGTGCTCACGCCGGCCGACGAGCACTTCCACATCGACAAGTTCGCCTTTCGTGTGCCGTTCGTCTGCGGCG
>JBGPIS010000032.1:0-11895 GCA_041484965.1 Methylomirabilia bacterium | reverse complement strand
GCTCCACGTCGTGAGGGTTGTCTTCCACGAGCAGTAGCTCGATGTCGCGGTCAGGCATGTCCCGGTCAGGCATTGGGACTTCCTCCTTCCAGCGTGAAGTACACCGTGGCCCCCTGGTCGAGCTTTCCTTCGGCCCAGACGCGCCCGCCGTGGCGGTGGACGATGCGCTGCACGATCGCGAGCCCGACGCCGGTTCCCTCGTAGTCCTCGATGCGGTGCAGCCGCTGGAACACCCCGAACAGCTTGTCCACGTAGCGCATGTCGAAGCCGACGCCGTTGTCTCTGACGAAGCAGGCGTGCTCGCCCCCCTCGAGGTGGCACCCGACCTCGATGCGCGCGGCCTCGCGGCCCCGGGTGAACTTCAGCGCGTTCGACAGCAGGTTCATGAACACGTGCTTCAGGAGCCGCGGGTCGGCCTTGCACTCCGGCAGGTCGCCGACGACGAGCTCGACGCGCCGCCCCTCGCGCTCGGCGTGCAGATCCTCGAAGGCCTCGCGGGCGAGCCTCGGCAGGGAGACGGTGCGCCGCGCGACCGCCTGGCGGCTGAGGCGTGAGAAGGTCAGCAGGTCCTCGATGAGCTGGCCCATCTCCTGCGAGCTCTTCCGGACCACGCCGAGGTAGCGCCGGGCCTCGTCCGAAAGCTGCGGCGCGTGTTTTTCCACGAGCATCCGGGAGAAGCCGTCCATGGCCCGCAGCGGCGCGCGCAGGTCGTGCGAGACCGAGTACGCGAATGCCTCCAATTCCTTGTTCGCGGCTTCGAGGTCGGCGGTGCGCTCGACGACGCGACGCTCCAGATCTTGGTTCAGTCGCTTGATCTCCTCTTCCGCCCGCTTGCGGTCGGTGACGTCGCGGATGACGCTCGTGACCAGGAGCCCGCCGTCCGTCTGGAGGGGGCTCAGACTGATCTCGACGGGAACCTCGCTCCCGTCCTTGCGCCGGCCTAGGAGGTCGAGGCCGGCCCCCATGGGCCGCGTACGGGGGGCGGAGTGGTAGGCGGCGCGGTGATGGACGTGGGCGTCCCGGACGCGCTCAGGCAGCAGCATCTCGACGGGACGGCCCAGCAGCTCCTCCCGCGTGTAGCCGAACATCTGCTCCGCCTGGGCGTTGGCGATCACGATGCGGCCCAGGCCGCCGGCGATGACGATGGCGTCCGGCGCGGTCTCCACGAGCTCGCGGAACTTCATCTCGCTCCGCTCGCGCTCCATTGCTGCGCGGTCTTGCGTCGCCCGGAGCTCATCCTGGGCGCGGGCGCGCGCCTGGCCGGCGGCCACCAGGCTCGCCGAGAGATCGGCCACTTCGCGGATGGCGGAGGGCACCGGCTCCGGCGTCTCTCCACGGCCGAGCCGATCCGCCTCCACGACGATCGACCCGATCTGCCGGCTCACACGGCGGCCGACCCAGACGGCGAGCAGGGCACCCCCCAGCAGGAGGGCAACGCCCACCCCTAAGATCGTCCGGAGCGGCTCCGTGGCGGCCGCGTCCAGGGTCGCCGCCGGCACCGCCAAGCTGGTCATCCAGCCGTACGTCGGTGATCGGCTGAAAGCGGTATACGCGGGGACGCCCTCCCTCGTGACATCGCGGAAGACACCGCTCGTCGCCGCCCGGGCGCGCGCCACGAAGTTCGGACCCGCCGTCTGACCGACGAGCTCCGGAGTCCGCGGCCGGGACGCGATGACGTACTGCGGATCGAGAACGGTCAGGGTCCAGTCGGCCGGCACCCCCTGGCGCGCGACGATGGTCGAGAGCGCCGCGCCGTCCACGGCCGCGGACAGCACGTAGCGCACCTCCCCGTCACGCACCACCGGCACGCCTACGGAGAACCCTGGGCGCTTAGAGACCGGCCGCAGGAAGAGGTCCGAGACCGCCGGACGTCGTGTTTCCACCAGCCGCCGAAAAGGCTCGGCCATCTGGGGTGGACGCGGGGGCAGCGGCGTGCCGAAAGGTTCCAGGCTGTAGAGCAGCCGCCGGCCGGAGGCGTCGAAGAGGCTGATGCCGCTCCATTCCTCGTAAGCCGGGCGCGTCCTGATCGCCTCGCGGTAGAAGGCTCGCAGGTCTCCCTTGTCGAGGTGCTCGGAGGCCGCCAGGGCTCGGAGGCCTCTGATCGAGGCCTCGAAGTGCCCGTCCAGAGCGAGGGCCACCGCCCGCGCCGTTTCGAGGAGATCGTGCTCGGCCATCGTCCGGTACGCGAGGCCGTTCTGGTAGACCACGAACGCCGAGAACGCGAGGAGCGGGGAGAGTGTGGCGAGGGCGGAAATGACGAGGTACCACCGCAGCCGCATAGCTCTACTACGCAAGGCTCTTCCACCTCGCGCTCGCGAGCGCGGGAGCACCGACGATGGCCACAACGGCTCCGGCGGCGCGTGAGAGCGCCCTAAAGAGGGTTGCGGCGCGTGGGTCGGTGCGAGCGGCCAAGCGCGGCCTGGCGCAACCCATTACCTATGGTATGCAACCGGGCGCCCAGACGTCTATCCGTACGCGTACGGATTTGTGAAATCCGGGACTAGGGCGACGGTGGGTGCGTCCTGCTTTCTGCCGGGAGAATCCCGCGGTTGAGGGCGTAGCGGACCACGTCGGTCTGGCTGCGCAGGCCCAGCTTGTGCATGAGGTTCGCCCGATGGCTCTCCGCGGTGCGCACGCCGATGGCCAGACGCGTGGCGATTTCGGGGTTCCCGTGGCCCTCGGCGGCGAGGTGGAGGACCTCGCGCTCGCGCGGCGTCAGCGTCTCGTAGATGTCCAGGGCGCCGCCGCGTGTCTTCGCGGCGTACTCTTCGATGGCACCCTCCGAGAGCGGGGGGCTCAGGTAGCAACGGCCGGCCATGACCTCGCGCGCGGCCTTCACGACCTCGGCGGCGTGCGCCGACTTCACGACGTACGCCGAGGCGCCGCTGCGGAGCGCCTCGACCACGTAGGCTTCGTTCGCGTGCATGGACAGGACCACGATGCGGGTGCCCGGCGCGCGACGCCGGACCTGACGGATGACCTCCAGGCCGTTGAGGCCCGGCATCATGAGGTCGAGCACGAGAACGTGCGGCTTCACGCGCTCCACGACGCCGGCCACCTCGCGCCCGTCCGCCACCTCGCCCGTCACCGCGAAGTCGCGCTGGCTGGCGAACAGCGCCCGGAGCCCATGGCGCACCACGTGATGGTCGTCGGCCAGAACGATCGTCGTGGTACTCATCCGCGCTCCAGAAGGAACACGCCGGTCACGCTGACACCGGCGCCGGGGGACGACTCGACCGTCAGCTTGCCGCCGAGCCCCACCGCGCGCTCGCGCATGCCGGCAAGCCCTGCGCCGGCGCCCGCCGCGGCGGGGTCGAAGCCGGCGCCCGCGTCCTCGATCTGGACGCCGAGCATCGTCTCGTCCGACCAGACCCGCACCGTCGCCGACGCGGCGCTGGAGTGGCGCGCGACGTTCGTCAGCGACTCCTGCACGATCCGGTAGGCGGCGGTCTCCAACGCCGGCGGGAACCGCCGTCCTTCGACTCCGGCGTGCTTCAGCACCACGCGGACCTTGGTCAGGGCTGTGTAGCGCTCGAAATGCCAGAGGAGCGCGGGGATCAGCCCGAGGTCATCGAGCATCGTCGGCCGCAGGTCGAGGGACAGTTCGCGCACTCGCACCATCAGCTCGTTGACGAGGGCCTGCGCCTCGCCGAGGCGGGCGATCGCCGCGCCGGACGGTGCTTCGAGCGCCAGCTTCAGCCCGGTGAGGAGCTGGCCGATCTCGTCGTGCAGCTCGCGGGCGATCTCGCGGCGCTCGGTCTCCTGGACCTCCACCAGCGGGGCTGAGACCTGGCGGAGCAGGTCCCGTGACGCTTCGGCGGCAACGCGAGCCTGCTGCTCGCCCTCGTGCAGCCGCGCGTTATTGATGGCGACGGCTGCCTGGGAGGCCAGCCGCGTTGCGATCGCCTCGTCCTGGTCCGTGAACGGTCGCGGCGACCGGTTCTCGACGTACAGCAGCCCTTCGATCGCGTTTTCGCCGGGGATCGGGACTACCATCGCCGTGACGACCTCCTCCGAGAGCGCGATGTTGAGATAGTCCTTGGTGATCCGGGGATCCTCGGCGTAGTTGTCTGTTCGGAACGGGCGCCCCGTGAGGAGCACCTGGCCGCCGATGCCCTTCCCTGGCTCGATGCTGACGTTGTCGTATGCCTGCCGGGACCCGGGTGAGTAGCGCATCCGCATGGAGTCGGAGCCGGGCTCCCGGAGCGCGATCCAGGCCAGATCGGCGGCGCACATCTCCCGGGCTTTCTCACCGACACGCTGGAGGATGGTGGGCAGGTCCAGCGACGCGTTGATGTTGCTCGCCAGCTCGGCTAGGGCCTCGGCCTCGCGCCGGCGGTGCTCGGCGTCGTCGAAGAGCCGCGCGTTGTCGGTGGCGATCGCGGCGTGGCCCGCGAGGAGGCTCGTCAGCTCCCGCTCTTCCTCGGTGAACTCTTTCGGCTCGCCGAAGAGGATCGAGAGCACGCCGAGCACTCGGCCTCCCGCGATCAGCGGGATGCCCGCGTAACCGTGGAGATCCAGCTCCTCGATGAACCGCGAATTCACCCACCGGGGATCGTCGTGACTGTCCGCGATGTACTCCGGCCGCCCCGCCACGAAGATCCGCCCGGGGATGCCGCCGCCGTAGGGCAGGACGGAAGCGTCCAGCAGTCGCCGCTCGCCCTCCGGATCGATGCCGGATCTCCCGAGCGCGCGCAGGACCTGCGCCTCGGGATCGGCGACCCAGACGTGGGCGACTCTCGCGCCGAGCAGGGTCGTCGCCGCCTCGGCGATCGCGCTGAATACCGCCTGGCTCCCGTTTGCCGCGGTGATGAGCCTGGCGAGCTGGTTCAGCCTCGTGAGCCTCCGCGCCCGGTCCTCGGCGCTCTGGTAGAGGCGCGCGTTGTCCAGCGCCACCGCCGCGTGATCGGCGAGGGCGGTCAGGAGCCTGAAGTCACCGGGGGCCGGGGTTTGCCCGCGAGCGTAGGCTAGAGCGAGGGCGCCCAGAACCTGTCCACGAGCCACGAGGGGGACTACGGCGACCGGGCCGCAGCCCTCTTCGAGCAGGCGCTGGCGGACCCAGCCCGCCTCCCTGAAGCGGGGGTCGGTAAGGACATCTGACGACCGCATGGACCGGCCTTCCTCGATCGCCAGAGCGGTGTGGCTCTCACCAGGCAGGAGCGCGCGGCCGAGCCAAGCATCGGAGCCCGTCTCGCCCGCCGTTGCCACGCACATGAGGCCGCCGGAGCGCGGATCGCGACGATAGAGGTTGACGCGGGTGGCGCGGAATCGCTGGAACACGGTGGCCACGATCCGGTCGGTCACCTTGGCGGGGTCGAGCGTCTCGACCAGCTCGTGCCCGATCCGCGCGAGGGTCCGCGCCGTCCACTCGGCCCGCTTGCGCTCCGTGATGTCGGTGACCACGGCCATGACGCCAACGATCCGGCCGGCCGGATCGCGGAGCGGCGCCACCGACAGGCTCAGATCCACGAGCGCGCCGCGCTTCGTGCGCCGCACCGTCTCGACGTTCACCAGCGCCTCGCCCTCGAGCCCTCGCTCGAGCAGCGCCTCGAGCTTGTCCGCCGCGTCTCCCCGGACGAGCGGAAGGGGCCGGCCGAGAACCTCGGTCTCACTCCAGCCGAAGATCCGCTCCGCGGCCGGATTCCACTTCGTGACCTTGGCCTCGTAATCGAAGGCGATGATGGCGGCGGGCGCGGCGTGGATCAGCGTGTCGAGCTCCTTGTTCATCTCCCGGAGCGCCGCCTGGACCCCCTCGCGCATGTCGGTCTCGCGGTGGAGGAGCGCGCTCGCGTCCTCGAGCGCGCGCGCGACTTCCTCTACTTCCGCGATGGATGACGCGACCCGCGGCGCAGGAGGGTCCGCGGCTGCGAGCGCGGTCGCTGAGGCGGAGAGGGCGCGGATCGGGCGGGCGATCCGCCGGCCGACGATGACGGCGAGCGCCGTCCCTCCGAGGAGGAGCAGGAGTCCGCCGCCGGCGATCGTCCAGAGCGAGCGGCGGAGAGGCGCCTCGACCGCCGACAACGGGGCTCCGATCACGATCGTCCACTCTGAGAGCGTCGAGCGGCGAAATCCCGAATAGACCGGAATGCCGTCTCTCGTGACGCCCCGCAGGGCCCCCTCCTCCGACTCGGCGCTCTTCGCGCTGATCCGCGGCCCGGCGGCTTGGCCGACCATGTCGCCGGTGTTCCTGGCGATGATGATCTTGCGGCGATCGAGGATCGCCGCGCGCCACTGCAAGGGGATCTGCTGCTCCAGCAGGAGCTTCACCAGCGTCTCCGGATGGATGACCGCACCGAGCACGTACCTCACCGTGGCGTCACGGGCCACCGGCACCTGCACGGCGACGACGGGAGTCGCCACGACCGGGCCGAAGAACAGATCGGAGACGCCGGGCCGGCCAGTCTCGGCGACGCGTTTGACGAGGTCCGAAATCGGTGAGTGTGGCAGCGGCGAGCCGAAGGGCCGCCTCAGATTGAGGAGCTGCTTGCCCGAGGGCGTCAGGAGCGCGATGGTCTGCCAGCTCTTCTGGCCACTCAATACCCGCGTCGCCTCGTCGTAGAACCCCACGAGATCTTTCCGGTCGAGGCGCTCGGACGTCGCGAGGCCTTCGAGGACCCTGATCGATGCGGACAGCTCGCGATCCACTGCGAGCGACAGCGCGCGCGCGGTGTTGACGAGGCCACCCTCAAGATGACTGTCCATCTCACGGCTGAAGATCACGACGACCACGACGGCGAAGATCAGCACCGGAAGGACCGCAACGGCAACCAGCGTGATGAGGTGCGACCGCAGTTTCATCTGAAGCTCGTCAGCGGGATTATATACGCTCTTCCGCCGGTGGTTCCTTCCACGCGCGGAGGAGGTCGAGGCCCAGGAGGCCGAGCGCCGCCAGCATCGTCAGCGCGCCCAGGCCGAACATGAGCCGGCCGACGGTCTCGGCGGAGCCTAGGAGACCGAGGCGGCCGAGGATCCAGTTCCAGTCGTGGATGAGGCCGTCGGCGAGGAGCGGTAGCGCCATCGCCCGGCCGTCTGCCGCGTAGACCGCGACATCGGCGAGGCTCTGGCCCGTCCAGAAGAGCGTCACCGCGGCGGAGGCGTACTGGCGCGTCCGGAGGAATGCGATCGTGGCGACCAGCGGGATCAGCACCTGGTTGAGCGAGCCGCCGGCGATCCCCATGAACTCGCCGAAGAAGCCGAAGATCACGTGGCCGGCCTCGTGGAAGATCAAGTCCACGCCGTGGAGGAACCAGAGGACGCCGCCCTGGGCCATCGCGAGGCCCTGGCCCAGAACCTTCAGGCTGAGGACGAGCAGGACTGCGAGGCCGACCGCGCGGGCGATCACGGACGCGGAGAGAGTCATCAGTCGGCGAGCGTGGCGACGACCGGCGCGTGGTCGGAGGGCTTCTCGCCTTTGCGCTCGTCGCGGTCGATCTCGACGGCCGTGCAGCGCGCGGCGAGTGCCGGCGTCAGCAGAATATGGTCGATCCTGAGCCCCCAGCCGCGGTGGAACGCGCCGGCGCGGTAGTCCCACCAGGTGAAGAGGCCGCCCTCCGCGCGGTGCAGGCGCAGCGAGTCGCGGAGCCCCCAGTGGAGGAGATCGCGGAACACCGAGCGCTCGGGGTCGCTCGCCATGATCTGGCCGCGCCACTTCTCCGGATCCCACACGTCGCGGTCCTCGGGCGCGATGTTGAGGTCGCCGCAGAGCGCGAGCGGCTCCTCGGGCGCTGACGAGGCGTCAAGGAACGCGCGGAAGCGCCGGTACCAGTCGAGCTTGTACGCGTACTTCTCCGAGCCGACCTCCTGGCCGTTCGGCCCGTAGACGCTCATGACCTTGAGACCGGCGGCCCTTGCCACAAGCAGGCGGCGCTGGGCGTCGTCGGCGTCGTCGGGCAGCCGGCGCGCGACCTCGGCGAGGTCGCCCCGCGCGAGGACCGCGACGCCGTTGTAGGTCGGCTGGCCCGCGACGAGCGCCGTGTAGCCGAGCGCCTGGAGCTCGGCGCGCGGGAACTGCTCGTCGGCGACCTTCGTTTCCTGCAGGCACACGACGTCGGGCCGCCGGCGCTCGAGCCACGCCGTGAGGCGCGGCAGGCGCGTGCGGATGGAGTTGACGTTCCAGGTGGCGATCTTCACGGCAGCGAATGTAGCAGCCGCGGGACCGCTCCGGCTACCGTCGGCTCACCTGGGCGGTGTGATCCCGTACGCCTTGATCTTGCGGTAGAGGTGGCTCCGCTCGATGCCGAGCCGCTCGGCCGTGCGGGTCATGTTCCAGTCGTTGACCCGGAGCTCCGCGAGGATGTAGGCGCGCTCGAAGTTGTCGCGCGCCTCCTTGAGCGACCGCTCGCGCGGCTCCGTCGGGCCGGCCACGGCGTCCTTCGGACGCAGGGGCGCGGGGAGGTCGTCGGCGCCGATCACGTCGCCCGGCGCCATGATCACGAGGCGCTCCACCATGTTCCGGAGCTCACGCACGTTGCCCGGCCAGTCGTAGGCGAGGAAGTAGCCGAGCGCCTCGCCCGATACGGTCTTGGGCCGCTTGCCATTCTCGGCGCAAAAGACGGCGACGAAGTGGTCGATCAGCTTCGGCATGTCGTCCTTGCGCCCGCGGAGCGACGGCACCTCGATCGGGATGACGTTGAGGCGGTAGTAGAGATCCTCGCGAAAGCGCTCCGCGCGGATGAGTGCCTCGAGGTCGCGGTTGGAGGCCGCGATCACGCGCACGTCCACCTTCACGGTGTCCTTGCCGCCCACGCGCTCGAACGCCTGCTCCTCGAGCGCGCGCAGCACCTTCGCCTGGGTCTTGAGGCTCATGTCGCCGATCTCGTCGAGGAAGAGCGTGCCGCCGTCGGCGAGCTCGAACTTGCCGCGCCGGCGGGCGAGCGCGCCCGTGAACGCGCCCTTCTCGTGGCCGAACAGCTCGGACTCGATCAGCTCTTCGGGGATCGCGGCGCAGTTGACCTCGACGAAGGGGCGCTCGCTGCGCGCCGACCTCGCGTGGATCGCGCGGGCCACGAGCTCTTTGCCGCTGCCGTTCTCGCCGTGGACCAGGACACGGCCGTTGGTGGGCGCGGCGGTCGCGATCTGCTCGCGCAGGCGCCTCACCGGCTCGCTGTCGCCGATGATCTCCGCGCGCTCGCCGAGGCTCTCCCGCAGCGCGGCGTTCTCGCGCTCGAGCCGCGCGTGCTCGAGCGCACGCGTCAGCGTGAGCAGCGTTTTCTCCAGCGAGAGCGGCTTCTCGACGAAGTCGTACGCCCCGAGCCGCGTCGCCTTCACGGCGGTCTCGATCGTGCCGTGACCCGAGATCATCACGACGATCGCGTCCGGCCGGAGGCGCCTGATCTCGGCGAGCGTCTCGAGGCCGTCCATGCGCTCCATCCAGACGTCGAGGAAGGTGAGGTCGGGCGCCTCGTCGGCCATGATGCGGAGCGCGTCGGCGCCGCTGCCCACGGCGCTGACGCGGTAGCCCTCGTCCTCGAGGACGCCGCGGAGCGTCGCGCGGATCGAGGGCTCGTCGTCGACTATCAGGATCCGCTCGCCGGCCACGTCAGCCCTCGGCCCGGCGCCGCAGGCGCAGGCGCGCTACCGCGCGCAGGATCCGCTCGCCGGCCACGTCAGGCCTCGGCCCGGCGCCGCAGGCGCAGGCGCGCTACCGCGCGCAGGATCCGCTCGCCGGCCACGTCAGGCCTCGACCGTCGCAGGCGTACGCGCCACGGGCACCTCGATGACGAACCGGCACCCCCGCGGCTCGTTGTCCTCGACGCGGATCGTGCCGCCGTGCTCCGTGACGATCTCGTGGACGATCGGCAGGCCGAGCCCCATACCCGCGGCCTTGGTCGAGAAGTAGGGCAGGAAGAGCTTGTCCTTGTCCTCGGCGCTGATGCCGGGACCGGTGTCCGAGACGATGATCCGCGCGTGGCCCGTCGCGGAAACGTGCGCGGTCTCGACGACGACCTCGCCCGCGCCGCCGACTGCTTGGACCGCATTGTCGACCAGGTTCAGGATGGCCCGCTTGATGTGGTCCGGGTCGACCTCGAGCAGCGGAAGGTCGTCGGCGTGGCGCGTGACGAGCGCGACGGCCGGGTGCGACTCGCGGTAGAGGTTCACCACCGAGTCGACGAGCGGGCGCACGTCGGTCGGGCGCGGCGCGAGCACGGGCATCCGGGCGAACCGCGAGAACTCGTCCACGAGCCGCTTGAGGCCGTCCACCTCCTGGATGATCGTCTCGGTGCACTCGCTGACGAGCTGCTGCTCCTCGCCCGCGCTCCGGCTGAACCGGCGGCGGAGGCGCTGGGCCGAGAGCTGGATGGGCGTGAGTGGGTTCTTGATCTCGTGCGCGATCCGCTGCGCGACCTCGCGCCAGGCCGCGACGCGCTGGGCCTTGAGGAGCTCCGTGAGGTCGTCGAAGACGACGACCGCGCCCGCGTACTCGCCCTCCGGCCCGCGGAGCGCGGTCGCGGAGGCGAGGAGCGCGAGGGTCGCGCCCCCCCGGCGCAGGTGGAGCTCCTGTTCGATGGCGCCGCCCCGGACGCGCCGCGTACGGCCGACGAGCCCCACCACGTTCTTGACGTCGGAGCCGGCGAACACCTCCTCGAGGAGCTTGCCGACGGCCGTGGTCTCGCTGAGACCGAACATGCGCGCGGCCGCACGGTTGATGGTCGTGAGCCGTCCGAGCGGGTCGAACGAGACGACGCCCGTGGTGATGGCTTCGAGCACCGTCTCGATGTACCGGCGGCGATCCTCGAGTTCGGTGTGCTTGTCGGAGAGGTCGAGGTACGCCTCCTCGAGGCGTCGCTTGGACTCCTTGAGGTCGTCCGTCATGTGGTTGAAGGACTGGACGAGGGCCCCGATCTCGTCGCCGCCGCGCGCGTGGACCTTGTAGGAGAGGTTGCCGGCGGCGATCTCGCGCATGCCCTCGGCGAGCTGCTCGATGGGGCCGGTGATCCCGCGCGCCAGGTAGAGGCCGAACCACGTGAAGGAGAAGACGACGATGAGCGTCATGAGCAGGAAGAGGAGGATGTAGATGCCCTTGATCGGCGCCTTCAGGAGCTTGAGCTGCTTGTACTCCTGGAACGCCTGCGAGATGGCGCGCACGCGCGCCTCGAGCCGCTCGGGGACGTGCGTGGCGACGACGATCACGCCGGCGACCTGCCGCTCGCCGGCGGGCGCCGTCCAGATCGGCATCACGGCCTCGATTAGGTCGCCGGAGGCGAGCTCTCGGACGGTCGTCAGCTCCTGGCCGGCCTGGCCGCGCTTGAGCTGACTCTCGTTGACGTCCTGCGTCGGGAGATCGCCGAGCACGGGGTCCTTCACGTGCGCCAGCTCCCGCCCCCGCGCGTTGAAGACGGTGATGGCGCTGATCCCAAGCCGCTCCTGCTGCTCGACGAGGTACGCGGCGAGGGCCCCGCGTCGGTCCTCGGCGAGGAGCCCGTCGCGGTTGATGACGCGGCGCAGGTACTGCGCGTGCCGGAGCGCAGTCTGCTCGAGGTTGTTGTAGTAGGTCTGCGCCACGGCCAGCGCCTGGTCGAGCGGCCGCTCCACCTGCGGCTTGAACCAGCCCTCGATGGACTTGTTGATGAAGTTGGACGCGATGAGGAAGATGAGGATCGCCGGCGCCAGCGAGAGCGCCAGGAACGACAGCACGAGCTTCGCCTTGAACTTCGCCCCGATCACTTGCGCCCGCCGCTCGAACCAGAGCTTGACCAGGTTCCGGAAGAGCAGCAGGACCAGGAGCAGCAGGACGATGAGGTTCAGGTTGAGGAGCGCGAAGGTCGTGATGTTCGAGGCAAGAGGGAGATCGGGCGCGTAGACGCCGATGTCCACGAGGTTCGCCGTGCCCACCAGCACGAGGAACCCCAGGATGACCAGGAGGTTGCGCTTGCGCCGGTTCCCTTCGCTCAGCAG
>JBGPIS010000031.1:0-11971 GCA_041484965.1 Methylomirabilia bacterium | reverse complement strand
CGACCGGCCGAGGAGCCTCGGGCGCGACGAGACGGGTTCGCGCGTCGCGGTGCCCATCTGGGTCGCGTACATGGGCAGGATCCTCGGCGACAGCCCGAAGGACGACTTCCCAGTGCCCGACCGGGTCGTCACGCTCCTCGTCGACGAGGATCCGGCGGACGAGTGCGTGCGCCCGGTCCCGATGGCGTTCGTCAAGGGCACGGAGCCGGCGGTCGCGTGCTCCGCCGCCGACCAGCGCCGCACGCCCTAGCTCTTCGCCCCCGGGTAGCGCCCGGCCACCGCCGACCACGCCGTGCCGTCGAGCAGCTCGCCGAAAACCAACGGCAGCGCCTCGATCGGCACGCGGATCTGCTCCATCGAGTCGCGCTCGCGGATCGTCACCTTCCGGTCTCCCGGCTCGCCCTTCTCGGCGTCGCCCACGGTCTGGACGTCCACGGTGACGCAGTACGGCGTGCCGACCTCGTCCTGGCGCCGGTAGAGGCGCCCGATGGCCGCCGTGTCGTCGTACACGGTCACCCACCGTCGGGCGAGCCGCGCGCGGAGCTCGTGAGCCGCCGCGACAATCTCACCGCGCTTCTTGAGCAGCGGGAGCACGGCGATCTTGACCGGGGCGAGGTCCGGATGGAAACGCAGCACCACCCGCTTCTCGCCGCGGACTTCTTCCTCGCGGTAGGCGTCCACGAGGAACGCGAGCACCGAGCGGTCGGCGCCCGCCGAGGGCTCGATGACGTACGGGACCACGTGGCTCTTCCGTTCCTCGTCGAAGTACGTGAGCGACTTGCCGCTGGCCCGACTGTGCTGCTTGAGGTCGAAGTCCGTGCGGTTGGCGATGCCTTCGAGCTCGCTCCAGCCGATCGGGAACTTGTACTCGATGTCGGCCGTACGCTTGGCGTAGTGCGCGAGCTCCTCTTTCTCGTGCTCGCGGAGCCGGAGGTTCTCGCGCCGGATGCCGTAACGCTGGTACCAGGCAAAGCGCTCCTCGATCCAGCGCGCGTGCCAGACCTCGTCGGCCGGGCGACCGTCGATCGCGTCGCTCGGATTGACGAAGAACTCGATCTCCATCTGCTCGAATTCGTGGGTCCGGAAGATGAAGTTGCCGGGCGTGATCTCGTTCCGGAAGGACTTGCCGATCTGCGCGACGCCGAATGGGAGCTTGAGCCGCATGGCCTGGAGCACGTTGTCGAAGTTCACGAAGATGCCCTGCGCCGTCTCGGGGCGGAGGTAGGTCAGGGCCGCGTCCTCCTCCACCGGCCCCATGAAGGTCTTGAACATCAGATTAAACTGGCGCGGCGCGGTCAGCTCCCCCTTGCCGCACTCGGGGCACAGCGTCCGCCGGACGCCGCAATGCTTGCACGGCTCGCCGGCCGGCACCTCGAACTTGTTGCCCTTCGTCGCCGGGCAGTAGTGGACCCATTGCGTCTCGTCGAGCTTGTCGGCGCGGAAGCGGCGCCGGCAGGCCTTGCAGTCCACCATGGGGTCGGTGAAATGGTCGAGGTGTCCGCTCGCCTTCCACACCGCGGGATGCATGAGGATGGCGGCGTCGAGCCCCACCATGTCGGGACGGAGGGTCACGTTGTCCCGCCACCACGCGCGCTTGACGTTGTTCTTGAGCTCGACGCCGAGCGGCCCGTAATCCCAGCAGGACGCGATGCCCCCGTAGATCTCGCTCGACTGGAAAATGAAGCCCCGCCGCTTGCACAGCGAGACGATGACGTCCATGGATGCTCCGTTCATCCGCGTGCTCCGGACGTCGGCTGGAGTCGCCGGATCTCGCGCAGGAACTTCGTCGCGCGCGTCGGCTGGCCGATCAATCGCGACATCTGGACCTCCAGGAGCGCGCCGAGCTCGCGCTCGCTCCGCCCGAGCGGCGCCGCGAGCGCCTCCTCCCAGCGCGCGGTGCGGAGACGCTCGAGCGCGGCGAGGACGGCCGCGGACACCGGCAGCAGGTCCGTCTGGCCCCGGGCGCAGGCCTCGCAGACGACCCCGGACGCGCCGAACGAGGCCCGCGCGAACGGGTACGCGCGCCCACAGACGGTGCAGGCGTCGAGGCGCGGCCGGTGGCCGAGAGCCTCCAGGCTCCGCACGCCGAAGCAGACCGCCACGCGCGCCGGCGCCGCCGGCCCTTCGAGCGCCCTCAGGCTGCGCACGAGCAGCCCGTAGAGCGCGGCGTGGCGGTCACGGTCGGCGGTGAGGCGCGCCACGCACTCCACGATCCACGACCCCTGGCCCAGCCGCTCGAGATCCTCGCGGACGCTGGCGAAGGGACGGACGATGTCGAAGTGGTCGACCTGGACCAGCTCGCTCCGGCCCGTGTCGAAGAAGATGAGCTCGCCCAGCGTGAAGAGCTCGAGCGCGCCCGCGAAGCGCGACCGGAGCCGCCGCGAGGCCCGGGCGACCCCGCGGATCTTCCCGAACTCGCGCGAGTAGAAGGTGACGACGCGGTCGCTCTCGCCGAGCGGGAACGAGCCGACCACGACCGCCGCGGACTTGCCGAGCCCCATCAGGATGTCAGCCTGAACCCGAACTCGCGCAGGGCGCGGTCGTCGCGACGCCAGCGCCGGCGCACGTCCACGGTGAGCTCGAGGAACACTTTGATCCCGAAGAACGCTTCGAGGTCGCGCCGCGCCGCGGTGCCGATCTGCTTGAGCATCGCCCCGCCCTTGCCGATCAGGATCCCCTTCTGCGATTCCTGCTCGACGAAGATCGTCGCCCGGACGTACAGGCACGGAGGTGCCTCCCGCTCGGTGAGCTCCGTCACCCGCACGGCCGCGGCATAGGGCACCTCCTCCCGCGTGAGGTGGAAGATCTTCTCGCGGATGATCTCCGCCACGTAGAAGGTCTCCGGCTGGTCGCTCGTGGCGTCCGCCGGGAAGAACGGCGGGTGCTCGGGAAGGACGCCCACGGCCAGCTCGAGCAACCGGGCGCAGTTCGTCCCCTCGAGGGCGGAGATCGGCACGATCTCGCGGAACGGGTGCGCGCGGCGCCACCCCTCGATGAGAGGCAGCATGCGCTCTTTGGGCCGCACGAGGTCGACCTTGTTCAGGACGCAGAAGACCGGCCCCCGGTAGTCCCGGAGCGGGCCCAGCACGAGCGCGTCCGGCCCCGCGCGCTTCGTCGCGTCGACGACGAGGCACACGAGGTCGACGCCCTCGACCGCGCGCTGCGCGGTTTTGAGCATGAGGGCGCCGAACTTGCCGTTCGCCGGATGGAGGCCCGGCGTGTCGACGAAGACGATCTGTGCGCCGGGCAGGTTCTTGATCCCCGTGATCCGGTTGCGCGTGGTCTGGGGCCGGGGCGAGACGATCGCGAGCTTCTCGCCGACGAGACGGTTCAGCAGCGTGGACTTGCCCGCGTTCGGGCGGCCGATCAGCGACACGAACCCCGCCTGGTGCTTCACGCCAGCAGGTCCTTCCAGAGCCGCTCGGGCAATCGCCGCCGGCCCGCCGAGAGGATCGCCCGCTCGCGCGCATGCATGAGGCCCGCCTCCACGGGGTCGCGGTCGTCGTAGCCGATCGCGTGGAGCACCCCGTGCGTGACGAGGAGGTCGAGCTCGAGGGCCAGCGGCACGCCGAGCCGGCGTGCCTGGCGCCCCGCCGTGTCGGCCGAGATCACGATCTGGCCGACGAGAGCCCCGGTCACGTCGGGGAGCTCGAGCGGGAATGCGAGCACGTCGGTGCGCCGGCGGATGCCCCGCCAGACCGCGTTCACGCGCCGGATCTCGGCGTCACCGACGACGAGGATCTCGACCTCGCCCTCGGGACGACCGAGGGCCTGGAGCGCGCGCGCCGCGGCCCGCGCGAGCCGCGCCGGCCGCACGGCGTGGCGCCGCTGGCGATTCACGACCGCCGCCGCCATCAGGCGCCGGCGGCCCCCGCCCCATCCGTGGGCGGCTTCTCCTGGCGACCGCGCGCGTCGTGGGCGTCGTAGGCGCGAACGATCGCCGACACCAGGTCGTGCCGGACGACGTCCTTGTCGTCGAAGTAGGCGAAGCGGATGCCCTCCACGTCCCGGAGCACACGCTGGACCTCGATCAGTCCCGAGCCGCGGGAGGCCGGCAGGTCCACCTGGGTCACGTCGCCCGTGATCACCATCTTCGAGTTGAACCCGAGCCGCGTGAGGAACATCTTCATCTGCTCGGCGGTGCTGTTCTGCGCCTCGTCGAGGATGATGAAGGAGTCGTTGAGGGTGCGGCCGCGCATGTAGGCCAGCGGCGCGATCTCGATCGCGCCCTTCTCCATGAGGCTCTGGACCTTCTCGGCCTCCAGCATGTCGTAGAGCGCGTCGTAGAGCGGCCGGAGGTACGGGTGGACCTTCTCGTAGAGGTCGCCCGGCAGGAATCCGAGCCGCTCCCCCGCCTCCACCGCGGGCCGCGTCAGCACGATCCGCACGACCTCGCGCTTCATGAGGGCCGACACCGCCATCGCGACGGCGAGGTACGACTTGCCGGTCCCCGCCGGCCCGATGGCGAAGACCATATCGTGCTTGCGGATCGCGTCCACGTAACGCTTCTGGCCGAACGTCTTCGGCGCGATCCACTTTTTTCTCGACGGCACGGCGATGGCGTCGGAGAACACGGCCTTGAGGTCGGCCTCCTCGTCCTCGGACAACATCCGGAGCGCGGCGCGGACTTCGACCGCGCGCAGGGGCGCGCCCGAACGCACCAGCTCGGCGAGCTGGACGAGTGCCCGCTCGGCCTTTTTCACCTGGCGCTCGTCGCCCTTGAGCGTGATGTCGTGACCGCGGGCGACGATGCGGATGTCGAGCTCGTGCTCGAGCGTCCGGAGGTGGTCGTCGTTACGCCCGAGCAGCGGGAGCAGGTCGACGTCGGGGGCGAGGGCGATGCGGCGCGTGACCGTCGTGGCTTCGCTCAACTCCCGGGATCCTTCTTCGAGTCTACACGCGGTAGGTCCAGCCTGATGTGCAATTCCCGCAACCGCTCCGGCGGGACCGGGGCCGGCGCCTGCATCATGAGGTCCTGCGCCTGCTGGTTCATCGGGAACGCGATCACCTCGCGGATGTTCGTCTCGCCGGCCAGCAGCATCACGATGCGGTCGATGCCCGGGGCGGAGCCGCCGTGGGGCGGGGCGCCGTAGCGGAAGGCGTTGAGCATCCCGCCGAACCTCGCCTCGACCTCCTCCCGGCCATACCCCGCGATCGCGAACGCCTTGTACATGACATCGGGGCGGTGGTTGCGGATGGCGCCGCTCGAGAGCTCGACGCCGTTGCACACGATGTCGTACTGGTACGCCTTGATCGTGAGCGGGTCGTGGGTCTCGAGCGCCTCGAGACCGCCCTGGGGCATCGAGAACGGGTTGTGGCTGAACTCGATCTTCTTCGTGTCCTCGTTGTACTCGTACATCGGGAAGTCGGTCACCCAGCAGAACCGGAACGCGTCCTTCTCGAGGAGCCCCAGCTCTTCGCCGAGGCGGACCCGCGCCTTGCCCGCGAGCTTCTCCGCGGCCGGGCGCCGGTCGCACACGAAGAACAGCGCGTCCCCCTCCCTGCTTCCGGTCGTCGCCCGGAGCTGGCCGAGTCGCTCCCCGTCGAGGAACTTGGCGATCGGCCCCTTGGCCCCACCCTCGGCCAGGACCACGTAGCCGAGCCCCGGAGCGCCCTCGGCGCGGGCCCACTGGCCGAGCCGGTCGAAGAAGCTGCGCGGCCGGCCCGCGGCCTGCGGCGCCGGCACCGCGCGCACGACCGCGCCGGCCTCGATCGCGCTCGCGAAGACCGCGAATCCCGAGCCGCGGAACGCCTCGGTGACATCGGCGATCGCCAGCGGGTTGCGGAGATCGGGTTTGTCCGTGCCGTACGTGAGCATCGCCGCGTCGAACGGGATGCGCGGGAACGGCGGCGGCGTCACCGCGGCGTCCCCCCCGAACTCCTCGAACACCCCGTACAGGACGGGCTCGATCGCGGCGAAGACGTCCTCCTGGGTCACGAACGACATCTCGAAGTCGAGCTGGTAGAACTCCCCGGGCGAGCGGTCGGCCCGCCCGTCCTCGTCGCGGAAGCACGGCGCGATCTGGAAGTAGCGGTCGAACCCGGCCGTCATCAGCAGCTGCTTGAATTGCTGCGGCGCCTGCGGGAGCGCGTAGAAGGCGCCGGGATGCACGCGGCTCGGGACGAGATAGTCCCGCGCGCCCTCGGGCGAGCTCGAGGTGAGGATCGGCGTCTGGAACTCGGTGAAGCCCGCGTCGATCATCCGCCGGCGGATCGAGGCGATCACGCGGCTTCGCAGCATGATGTTCCGGTGGGGCGTCGCGCGCCGGAGGTCCAGAAATCGCGAGCGCAGCCGCGTCTCCTCGGGGAACTCGGCGTCGCTGTTCACCTGGAGCGGCAGCGGCTCGGCCGCCGACTGGACGGCGAGGTCGCCGACCGCGAGCTCGATCTGCCCCGTGGCGAGCTTCGGGTTCACGGCGTCGGGCGCGCGGGGCACGACCGTGCCGGTCGCCGTGATCACGCTCTCGAGCTTGAGCGCCGCCGCCGTCGTGAAGAGCGGGCTCGACCCGTCGAAGACGCACTGGGTGATCCCGTAATGGTCCCGGAGGTCGATGAACAGGAGGTTCCCGTGGTCGCGCTTCCTGTGGACCCAGCCCGAGAGCCGCGCCGGCCGGCCCGCGTGCTCCTGCCGAAGCTCGCCGCAGGTGTGGGTCCGGTACTTATGCACGCGGCGGCCTCGCGCGTTCCGGGATCGCGTTCACGCCCGGCCTCCGAGCACGAGGAGCTCGGCGGCGAGCCCGGCCAGCGGGACCGACCGCTGGGCGCCGGACTTCATCTCGCGCACGGTCGCCTCCCCGCGCGCCAGCTCGGTGTCGCCCACGATCACCGCGTAGGCCACGCCGAGCTTGTTGGCGCGCTCCAGCTCGGGCCGGAGCTTGCGCTGCCCGTACGCGAGGTCCACCCCGATGCCGCGCGCGCGAACGGCCTGCGCCACCGGCTGGAGGCGGGCGAGTGCCTGCTCCCCGAGGGGGATCAGCAGCGCCAGCGGCCGCGGTGTCTCGACCGTGTTGCCGAGGAGCAGCACGACACGCTCCATGCCGATCGCGAAGCCGATCCCCGCCTCCGGCGGCCCACCGAGGAGCTCGATCAGCCCGTCGTAACGGCCACCGCCGGCGACCGCGTTCTGGGCGCCGAGCTCTCTGGTCGTGAGCTCGAAGGTCGTGCGCACGTAGTAGTCGAACCCGCGCACCAGCCGCCGGTTGACCTCGTGGGCCAGGCCCATCGCGTCGAGGTAGCGGCGCACCCGGGTGAAGTGGTCGGCGCACGCCTCGCAGAGGGAATCGGCGAGCGCCGGCGCCTGGTCCAGGACCGGCCGGCACTCGGGCTTCTTGCAGTCGAGAACGCGCAGCGGGTTGCGCTCGATCCGGTCGCGGCACTCCTCGCAGAGGTGCCTGGCGTGCTGCCGCAGGTACGCGACCAGCCGCTCGCGGTACGGGGGACGGCATCTCGCGTCGCCGATCGAGTTGAGCTCGAGCTGCAGACGCTCGGCCAAGCCGAGGGCCCGGAAGAACTCGACCAGCATCGCGATGACTTCGGCGTCGAGCGCGGCGTGCGGCTCGCCGAGCGCCTCGACGTTCAGCTGGTGGAACTGGCGGTAGCGGCCGGCCTGCGGGCGCTCGTAGCGGAACATCGGCCCCAGCGTGTACAGGCGCACGGGCTTGGGCTGCACGTGGAGGCCGTGCTCGATGTAGGCGCGGAGCTTCGAGGCCGTCGCCTCCGGCCGGAGCGTCAGCGACTCGCCCGTCCGGTCCTCAAAGGTGTACATCTCCTTCTGGACGATGTCGGTCACCTCGCCGATCCCGCGCGCAAAGAGCTCGGTCCGCTCGAAGATCGGCAGGCGGATCTCCCGGTAGCCGTAGGCTTCGAACACCCGGCGCGCGGTGGACTCGACGTGTTGCCAGGTGGCCGAGTCCGACGGCAGGATATCGTGGACCCCGCGGACGGCCTTGATCATCGGCAGCCGCGCGAGCGATCGAGTGCCCGAGTCAGCGGCCGAGACCGGCGCGCGCCCGCATCACTCGGGGTTCGTGATGATGATCTGGGTCTCGCCGGCGCTGGTCACGAGCCCGTAGTAGCGGACCACGGACAGGACGAGGACCAGAGCGCCGTCGCCGCTGAACGCGCCGAGCGCGGTCACCGTGCCCTCGAAGCCCGAGTTCACCGTCTGGAACCGGTAGCCCGCCGGCCCCTTGTACACGACGCCGAGCCGGCCTGGGATCTGGTTCTGTACCACCACGATCTCCTCGATGCCGTCACCGTCGAGATCGACCGAGAGGGGCATGGGCTCCGGCTGGTAGAGGAAGCTCCGCTCGCCGCGCTGGACGTTCGTGATGACCTCGAGCTTCGGGATGCCGCCGCCCACGAGCGAGGCCGAGCGCCAGACGTCCTCCGTCTCGAGCGCGACCCTCAGCCGGCTCAGCTCGTCCACGTACGCCAGCGCCCGGACGCCCTTCCCCGCGATATTGGAGAGCGTCGCGCCGGTCGCCCGGAACGTGCCGGGGACGCGCACGCGCCCCTCCACTACCAGCTTGCCGTTCTTGAAATGGTACCGCGACACGTCGCCCGCCTTGAAGAAGCCCTTCTGGGTGAAGGGCTGACCCCAGAGCGTCTTCTTGATCCCGTCGCCGTTGGCGTCCACGGCCAGCAGGATCTCGGCGATGTCCTCTGCCAGCACCACGGGCTTCCGGTCCCGCGTGGTCAGGACCATCGAACGGAGTAGAACGGTCGGGTTGGGGCTGTAGCGGTTCACCACGACCTCGAGCACCCCGTCGTCGTTGAGGTCGGCGAGCTGCACGCTGAAGACCCGGCCCCGCGTGTCCGGCTTGTACGTCCACTCGGCCTCGAGGACCCGCTCCACGAGCTTGTAGAGGTAGACGCGCTCGCCGTCGGTCACGACCATTCTTGGAATTTGGTCCTGGGGCGAGACCGCGACGTCCATGCCGAGGACGACGTAGGGGAACTTCGCGATCTCCACGAGCGGGATCGACGCCTCGCCGGTCGAGTAGGCTCCCGCCTCGAAGTCCCCCGAGAGGAGCCGGGCGAGCAGCGAGCGCTTCTGGCTCGGCGTCTGGCTGTCGCGCGGCTTGCCGGCCGAGAAATCCCCCTGGGGTGCGGCCTTGATCGACGGCGGGACGAAGAGCGCTGTCGTCAACAGGGCGTTCGCCCCGGGAAAGGTGTAGAGCCTCACGTCCATGTAGGGCTTCTTGTCGACGCGCGTGAACGCGACGACCAGCAGGTTCTCGAGCTTGAAGCGCTCACCGATCGGGGCGAGCCCCTTGCCGTCGACCACGTCCCGGCGCTTGACGCCTTGCTGGCCAAGCCAGACGCTGATGGCGTCGCCCATCGCGACCTGGAACCGGCCCGTCCGGTTGAGGCTCTCGATCAGCTCGTAGCTCGCGGCCTCCGCCAATCCCTCCTTGACGCCGCTCTCGACCATCGGCAGGAGCGTCAGCTTCACCTTCCCCGCCGAGACGCGCGCCCGGTCGCCGGGACGCACGTCGCCGCCCTGGCTCACGCGTCCCGTCGAGTAGGCTTCGAAGACCTGCTGGACGGAGACCCGCCCCACGGGCTGCTCTGTCCGGCCGAGGACCTCGCCCGTCTTGGGATGGCGAAGCTCGCGGCCCTCACGATAGAGGGCCAGCTCGACGCCCGCGACGAGGCCGTCCCTGCGCCCGAGCGCGAGCGTCACCGTGCTGCCCTGCACTTCGATGATCTCGCCGTCGACCTTGGGGAAGAGCGCGACCACCTGCTCGACGAGGACACCCAGGGTGGGCGGCGCCGTCTGCGCCGAGGCCGGCGTCGCGCCGAAGAGCAGCAGACACAGGCTGACGACGCGAATCGCGCGGGGACTCATGACAAGATCATCGCCAGCATAGGCCGAGGCTAGCCCACGGGGTAGGGAGAGTCAAGGAACGGAGAAAATGAAACGGGGCATGGGCGATGCCGCCGCCCATACCCCGTCGTTACCGTGACGCTACGGCCGGTCTAGAAGGAGAACGTTATCTTATTCGCTAGCAGGTAGCCGTCACTGGCCTTCCGTATCGTGTGCACGCCACCGATAAGCTCGGCGTTGTCCAGCGCCTTACCGACCGCAAGCCAGGCACCCACAACATCGTACCGCACGTTCGGGGCGAACGACCACCTCATCCCGATGTCGGTCTCGGTGCCGATGTAGCGGGAGTCACCCTCCCTGAAGCTCTGGTCGTCGACGATCGTCCTGGCGCCGCCCGCCGCCACGCCCGAGTCCCTGTCGACCTTCTGAGCCGCCCAGGTCGGGCTGACGATCCCGTAGAAGCTGAGCGCGGGCGTCATGCTGTACGTGGCGCGGGCGCCGAACTGAAGGCGACCGTACCGGTCGTAACCGACGTTGGTGCACATGCCGGCGTTGCTACCGCAGCCCTGCCCGACGGAGTCGATACCTAGGGCCAGGATATTGGCCCAGAGGGAGTAGTAGCCCGTGTCCTGGTCAAGCGGCTCGAAGTAGCGGATCCGCTTGGCCAGGTTGTCGCGGGCCTTGTTACCCGTGCTGTAGTCACCGCGGAGCTCGAGGAGCAGGGGGCCCGTCTGGAAGCTGCCGATGATGTCGACCAGGACGGAGCTCATGTCGGCTTGAACCCGCTTCGTTGAGCCCCCGCTGGTACTGGTGTAAGACAGGTAGTCGCGGGTACCAAACTGGTAGTACACCGTAGGATCGAGGCCCCAGGGGCCGGAGCGCCAGCTCGCGTCGGAGCCCACTGTGTGGCGCTCTTCATGAAACGCGGGCGAGCCGTTCGCGTTGGACGCCGAACCGAAGCTCGCTGCCGAGTTCGTGCCGTTGGCCCCCGAGGCGCCGCCTGCGATGAAATGGCGGTCGACCGCCGCACGCCGGGCCGCACCGTCCGTCGCGCCCTCGGCGTGAAAGTACGAGTACAGTGGCTTCACGTCCAGGCCCTTGAAGAGCGTGATCTCGGGACTCGCGATGATCGCGAAGTCGTTGCCGCGGGTCAGTTTTTGTGCGGGGGCCGCTCCAACCGCTGCTGCGGTGCGGTTACCGCCCGCGTTCTCGTCCTCGACCATGACGTAGGCGAGGTTGGTCTTGAGGTTCGGCCCGAACGTGCTCACCCCTGACACGCCGGCGAAGTCGCCGGTCGCATAGACGATCTTAGAGGAGGTCGCGAGGCTGGCGAAGGGCTGGAGGCCCGCCCGGGCCACGGTCGGCACCGGGATGAACGGCATGAGGCTGTCCTTGCCCGTGAGGTCGAACTCCGTGTAGGCCCACTTGACCTCGACAATGCCGGTGACGTCCGTGTTCAGAGGGGAGTCAGCCGTCTGCCCGGGGTGGGCTCCTTGGACGCACGTCCCTGCGGCAATAGCGGCTACGTTCTTGCCCGGGCCACTTACGCACGAACCGGTCTTGCCGTAGGCGATGTCGAACTCGAGACCGAGCACGGCCTTGGTCCGCCCGACCTCGAACGTGAAGTCCGGACGGAACCGGGTCCTGGCGTACCACTCCCGATCACTGGTCCGGGACATGTTGCCGTCGGCAATGTTCGCCGCCAGCGACGTGACCTGTTCGAAGAGCCCGGTGATCGTCACCTTCGGAGTCGGCGCCTGGGCCATGACGGGCGGCGCCAGCATTCCGACAATGGCGAAAGCGAAGACTGCTGCGACGAGGAATTTCCTCATTACCGCCTCCTCAAATGTGGTGAGCAGCGAAGTGACCGCCTCGATCCGTTTCAACCGACATCACCAACAGTCACAAGACGCACTGCCAGCAGCGCGTTCTTTCTACCCCGGGGCCCCTCGAAGGTCAAGAAGAATCTGGCGCTTAGCTCGCCTCGCCCAGGTCTTTCAACCGGTCCCTGGCGGCCTGGCCGAGGGGCGAGTCCGGGCCGAGTTTGCGGGCCTGGCGGAAGGCCGCCTTGGCCTCCTCCTTCCTGTCCCTGGCCACCAGGACGAGGCCGAGGTTGTAGTAGGCCGCCTGCATCTCGGG
>JBGPIS010000030.1:0-12442 GCA_041484965.1 Methylomirabilia bacterium | reverse complement strand
GCTCCGGCGCGCGCTCGACCAGCACGTGCCGCCCGCTCACCCGCCCGCGAGCCTTGCCAACACCGGAACGTGGCAGGTACCGCCCGTGCCCGCCGATCTCAGGACGCCCGGCATCGAGATCTCGGGGCCGTGCTCGATCACCTCCATGTTCATCAACGCGCTCAACCCCGGCCCCGAAGGCGAGCGCGCCGAAGGCGATCTGGACGACGACGAGGACTCGGGCGGCCACCGGCTCATCGACACGGTGCGCGCGACCCACAACCGGCTCGCCGCGGTCAACCGCGAGCTTTCGTTCGACGACACGGAGAAGGGCAAGAGCTACCGGATCGCGCCGGGTGAGCTGCCGTTCTTCATGCACCGCGAGCGCGGTCTCCATCTCGACGAGCCCGACGTCACGGTCGACGGCACGCCCGTCAACGCCGCGATCCTCGGCACCGCGCTCACGCTCTTCTACGCAGGCCGGGCCCAGGCCGACCGCGGCCAGGGGATCTACTTCTACCTGCCGAAGCTCGAGCTGGCACCCGAGGCGCGCTGGTACCGGGATCTCTTCGACCTCTCGCGGAACCACCTGCCCGATCTCAAGCCCGCGACGATCCGGGCGGTCGTGCTCGTCGAGTCGCTCCCCTGCGTCTACCAGATGGAGGAGATGCTCTGGGAGCTCGGCCCCTACGCCGCCGGGCTCAACGCCGCGCGCTGGGACCTCAAGGCCTCGATTTTCGAGTTCGTCATGGCCGACCCGGCGCAGGTCTGGCCCGACCGCTTCGGCGTAGACATCAAGACGACGCCGTTCCTCGCGAACATCTTCCGCCGGCTCGTCGCCATCTGCCTCAAGCGCGGCGCCGTCCCGATCGGCGGCATGGCGACGGCGCTCCCGTCGAGCGACCCCGAGGTGAACCGCGTGGCGGGCGAGGCGATCAGGAAGGACAAGGAGTGGGAGGCGGCGCAGGGCTTCATCCGTGCCTGGGTCGCCCACATCTTCCACATGAAGACAGCGGCCGATCCCTTCAGGACGCTCCTCGCCTCGGGCTGGAAGCCCACGTCCGAGATGGCGAAACCCGAGAGCTACCCGGTGAGGATCGAGGTGCCCGTGGGCCCCGTCACCGTGGACGGCACGCGCCGCAACGCGCGGATGCTCACCGAGTACGTCGAGGGCTGGTTGAACGGCCGCGGCGCCAAGGGCATCGACAGCCTCGAGGGCAAGCCCGGCGTCCACCCGGCGCTCATGGAGGACCTCGCCACGGGCCGGATGTCGGTCGCCCAGATCGCCCAGCGGATCCGCCACAAGGCGAGGGACGCGAAGACCGGCGAGGCTCACGACGGGGCCCTCGTCAAGCGCCTCCTGCAGGAAGAGCTCGCGGACATCCTCGCGCGCCGGCCGAAGCAGGCGGAGGCCGAGGCGCGTTACCGGAAGGCCGTGAAGATCAGTCTGCGCTGGGTGCGGAACTACACGGAGCTCGACTTCAGGAGCCTCGGGTCCTACACGCGCGCCGAGCTCGACGCGATCGCCGCGGCGCCCGACGCGTTCTAGGCGCGGGCGCTCAGCGCTTCCGCGCGCCCAGCCGTGCGAGCCCCTGGAGCGCGCCGGCGTGGTCGGGCTGGAGTTCCAGGATCTCGCCGTACTCGCTCAGCGCGTCGAGACGCTCGCCGAGCTTCTCGTAGGCCCGCGCGAGCGCCAGACGCGCCTCGAGATTCTTGGGCGCCTGGCCCTTCACGGTCCGCCACTCGGTGATCGCCTGGGAGAATTGCTCACCGTCCCAGAGACGCTGCGCCAGCCGCTCGCGATACGGCGTCGCGGCGCCGTCGAGCGCGACCGCCTGGCGGTAGTGCTCGAGCGCCCCCGACGCGAGGCCGCTCCCGTCGAGCGCCAGCCCCAGCCCAAACTGCGCCTCCGCGTCCTTCGGATCGTCGAGCGCCAGCCGCTGCCACTCCGGCGTCGCCTGCTCCCAGAGCGTCCGCTCGACCAGGTAACGCGCGAACGCCCGGTGGTAGCGCGCCGGCTCCTCCCAGTTCGGGCCGGTGCGCCGCTGGGCGATCCGGATGAGGCGCTCGTCCCGCACCAGGAACGGCGGGGGAATCGGGCGGACGCGCGCTCGCTCCCCGGCGGCCGCGAGCGCCAGGCGAAAGCTGTCGAGCGCGTCGGCGTCGCCGCGCGCGGCGCGCGTCGCGCCGAGGGCGCGATGGAGCTCCGGGTTCCGCCCGTCGGTCCGGAGCGCCTCCTCCAGCTGGGCCTGGGCGGCTGGCGCCTGGCCGCTCCCGAGGAGCGCCAGCGCGAGCATCCACCGGTAGAGCGGGCGCGATTCCACGGGCGCGGCCTCCAGCGCCGCGCGGTACGCCGCGAGGCTTGGGCCGACGAGGCGGCGATCTTCCAGCACCGTCGCGAGGTCGAGCAGGTCGAGCGCCGAGTCGGGAACGAGCGCGAGCCACTCGGCCTCCGCGAGCCCGATGGGACGGAACAGGTCGACGAGCTCGGGGAGGAGCTCGGCGCCGTGCCGGATCCCTTCCCTCGCCGCCTCCAGGCTGAGCGGGCGCAGCGACGCGTGGGCGAGGCGCGCGACGGAGCCGTAGAGGCGCGGGTTGTCCGGCGCGAGCGCGAGCGCCCGCGCCGCGTGGGCGAGCGGCAGCGCGAGGGCGGCGGGGCCCGTGCGCTCCTCGACGACGCCCGCCATGGCCTCGAGCCAGGCGAGGTAGTGGTGGAGCAGCGGGTTCGTCGGCGCCACGCGGAGCGCCGCGTGCAGATCCGCGCGTCCGTCCGCGACCAGCGCCAGCGCGGCCCGCCGGCGCTCGTCGGCGCTCCCGGTCTGTCCCGTCCATGCGCCCCAGGCCGCGTCCTGCCGCGCCCGGGCCCGCGCCAGCAGCGCGGTCTGGTTCGAGGCATCCACCGCGAGCACCATCTCGACGTCGGCGGGCGACGCACTCAGCCGGAGCCGCTCGAGCGGCGCATCCACGATCGCCGTCCTCACCGCGAACGCCGACCAGCCCGCAAGCAGGGCGAGCGCCGCGACCGCGAAGGTGCCCGCCGGGAGCCAGGCGCGCCCGCGCAGGTCGAGCGTGCGGACGGCCGTGAGGAGCCGCTCCCGCCCGGCCACCAGCCGCGTGTGAAGCGCGACGGTCGCGAGCCCGAGAAGCGTCGCGACGAGCACACCGTTCGCCGGGATTCGGACGGCGAAGTCGAGCAGGCTCTGGGTCAGCATGGCGACGGTGCCGCCGAGCGCGCCGAGCGCGACTCCGACGCTCAGCGAATCGCTGCGCCGCGCGGTGTCTCCCGCACCGCCGTCCACGGGGCACGTCCCCACGCCGAAGAGGTGGGCGCCGACGAGGTCGGCGACGAGCCGCCAGAGCAGGAACGCGCCGATCACGGCCCCCACGACGCCCGTCTCGAGAACGAACTGGAGGATATCGTTGTGGGCGTACGCGTACCACGCCTCGAGCGGCCGGTCCCCCAGCGGCTGGTAGCGCGTGTAGATCTCGAGGTAGCCGCCGAGACCGACGCCCAGGACCGGGAAATCCTTCAGCATCGGCAGGGCCGAGACGTACTGGCCCCAACGGTCGAGCGCGCCCGGCTGGCCCTGCCTGAATCGCGCCAGGATCGGCTCGAACACGAGCCAGCTGCCGTACCCGGTGGCGACGACGAAGAGCACGCCGCTGACCGCCCGGCTCCGGCGCGTCCGCCCGAGCGCGCCGAGCAGTAGCAGCAGGACGAGGAGACTCGCGGAGAGGCCCAGCACGCCCAGGCGGGAGAGGGTGAGGATCAGCGCGCTCAGCATCGTCATGACGCCGAGGAGCGGGAGCCACCGGCGCGCCGCCTCCGCGCGGAGCTCACGGCTGGCGACGAGCTCGGCGAGCGACGACGCCCGGCGCGCGTCGCGCCCACGCGCGATCACCCAGCCGAAGCCGAGACTGATCAGCATCGCGAGCCACGCGGCGAAGTGATCCGGGTTGACGAACGTCGCGGACAGGCGGCCGCGGTACGGGTGGTCGCGCCAGGCGAGGAACCAGGTCTCACCCGTCAGGTACTCGAGGAGCCCGAGGACCGCCAGGAGCCCGCCGAGCGACAGGAGCGCGCGGACGAGGCGGGTCACCTGGCGCCGCGTCCTCACGTGGTGGACGACCAGGTAGTAGACCGCAGCGTAGAGGACGAAGAGCAGGAGCGCGCGCAGCGTCTGCGCCGGCGCCACCGCGCCCACCGCGAGCCAGGGCGTGGGGAAGGCGGCGGTGAGCTCCGGCGTGGATGGCGGTGGCGCGAGCGCCCACCGCGCGAGCGGCCCGTTGCCGACCGCCCACTGGACGAGAACGAGGACGACGAGGAGCAGGAGCGGGACATCGAGCGGCGTGCGCCGCCACTCCAACCGGCGCTCGGCGAGCTCGGCGCCGAGCGCCGCGGCCACCGCGAGCGCGACGAGAAGCGTCAGGACCGCGAGCGGCCAGCCGTGCGAGGCGCCCGACGCGAGCGGCGCCCAGAGCAGGGCGGCGTAGAGGGCCGCGCGGCTGAGCGGATTCAGCGGGACGTCGGCCCGAGCGTCAGCAGGCCCCCGTCCATCACGATCGTCTGCCCGGTGACACCGTCGGCGGTGGCGAGGTAGACGATCGCCTCGGCGGTCTCCGCCTCGGTCGGCAGGCGTCCGATCGGCGTCACGCCGGCCGTCGCCTTCCAGTTGACCTCGGTCCAGCCGCCGAAACCGGTGGCGACGAGCCCGGGCGCGACGGCGTTCACCCGGACCGTCGGCGCGAGCGCGCGCGCCAGCGACTTCGTCAGCGTCGTCAGCGCGGCCTTCGAGGCGGCGTACGCCATCGAGGAGCCGGTGCCGGCGAGCGCGGCGACGGAGGTGACGTTCACGACGGAGCCCGCGCCGCGACGTCGCATGTGCTCGGCGGCCGCGCGCACACAGTAGAAGGCGCCCTTGACGTTGACCGCCCAGACGCGGTCCCAGACGTCGTCGGTGAGGCTCTCGAGGTCGCTGTGCGGCTGGACGCGCTTGGTCCAGCCGGCGTTGTTCACCAGAATGTCGAGCCCACCGAGCTCTTTGACGACGCGATCCATCATCACGCGCACGTCGCGGTCGCCCGAGACGTCGCATCGCAGGGCCAGGGCACGGCCGCCCAGGCTGACGATCTCACGCACCGTCGCGTCGGCCGCCTGCGCGCTCCGCGAGTAGTTCACCGCCACCCCGGCGCCGGCGCGGGCGAACGCGAGCGACGCCGCCCGCCCGATGCCGGTGGCCCCACCGGTCACGACCGCGACACGCCCTTTCAGATCCATCGCGCCGGGCTACTCGTAGCGGCTGATGTGGAGATGCACGCCGTGGCTCGCGTGAGGCTCGACCGTCACCTCGCCCGTGCCCCGGAGACACTTGGTGCCCGCGCGATCGAAGGCGGCCAGGAGCGCCGCGAAGTCCTCCGCGACGAGCGAGAGCGCGACCATGCCGGCCGTGCCGCCGACCTCCTCGGCGGACACCACGAGGAGGGCGCCGCGGCCCACCGCGAGCATCGTGCGCGGCCCGCCGTTCATCGCGACCTCCGGGAAGCCGAAGAGCGACTGGAACTTCCCGGTCGTCTCCTTGACGTCCCGCGCGCCGATCACGAGGCGCTTGAGCCGGACCGGCGACGCCACCGCGTGGTCCGGGTCCGTCGGCGTCGCGAGCTCGACGAGGACCCCGCAGCACGCCTTCGGGTGGAGGAACGCGATCTGCCCGGCGAGCCCGGGGCGAGGCGCCCGGTCGATCAGTTCGACGTGCTTCTCCTTGAGCATCGCGAGCGCCGCGTTGATGTCCGGGGTGTCGAAGCAGAGGTGGTGGAGCCCCTCGCCACGCGTGGCGAGGAAGCGTCCCACGCCCGACGTGGCGTCCAGCGGCTCCAGCAGCTCGAGCTCCGTGTCGCCGGCCGCGAGGAGCGCGGCGCGCACCCCCTGGTCCGGGAAGACCGCCTCCTTGAGGAGCGGGAGTCCGAGCGTGTCACGATAGAACCGATAGGCGTCGGCCAGACGCGTCACCACGATACCGACGTGATGAATCCGTCGCATCGCCTGCACTCCCTCCTCAGCGCACGAATGGCGCGACCCTGCGCGCGCAGGCGTCGCGGATACGGATCTTGTGGTTCGACAAGATCGCCTCGGGCAGCCGGCGCGGGGGGAAGTAGTCGAGCGCCAGCGTCTCGTCGCACGTCTGGAGCGCGCCGCCCCGCGCCGCGCATTCGAAGCACACGTTGACGTAATGCCAGACGTTGCCGTCCGGGTACCGCACCACCTGGCGCTCGGGCGCCGAGTACACGCCGATCAGGCGCCGCACGCCCACGTGGAGCCCCGTCTCCTCACGCACCTCGCGGCGGACCGCGTCCGTCACCGATTCTCCGATCTCGACCGATCCGCCGGGCAGCCCCCACTGCCCGCCGTCCGAACGCTGCTGGAGCAGGAGCCGGCCGCGACGATCGAAGATCACGGCCGACACGCTGGGCCGGATGCCGAGGGCGCGCTCGTAGTCACGCTCGAGCGTGATCACCCGACCAACCTACCCGACGCCGGCCACGTTCGCAATATTTAGGCGCCCGCGGCCGCGAAGAACCGCTGGAACTCGGCCCACGGCTGGGGCGGGACGGCGGCGACCCCCGCGTTCTCCTCGACGTGCGTCGCCGATTTCATGCCGACCAGGGCCGTGCCGATCCCGGGCGTGGAGCGAACGTACTGGAGCGCCCGTTGCGCGTCCGTCGCGAGCCCGGGCAGGAGCGTCGCGACCATCGGCGGCAGGTTGCGCGCGAGCTGACCCTGGTAGACCGACGCCGACGCCACGACGAAGACGCCGAGCCGCCGCGCCGCCTCGACCAGCGGCACGAGCGCGCCCTGCACCGTCTGATTGGCGCGGACGAACGCCTCGGGCATCGCGAGGTTGTACGGGAGCTGGATCACCTTGAAGTGGTGGTCGGGCCCGCCGACCTCCCGCGCGGCCGCGACCAGCGCCTCGAGCGAGAGGTGGCCGGGCGCGCCGGGATCCGCGCGGCAGCCGTTCCAGGTCGCGGTCCCGTAGCGGCGGATCGTGCCATCGCGCACCGCCTGCTCGAGCGCCTCGAAGGCGGCACGGATGCGCGCGAGGAACTCCGGCCGGTCCACCGCCTCGAGCTGCGCCTCCGGGTTGTGGAGATAGTAGACGTCGAGCGTCTCGAGCCCGAGGTTGGCGCGGCTCCGCCCGATCTGATCGGCGAGATAGCGGGGCGTCATGCAGTGCGAGCCGCCCGACACGTCGCCGGGCGCGATGATCCCCGTCTCGAGGTACGTCGCCGTGAACCAGGCGCGCGGGTCGCGCGGGACCGCGCCGTCGAACGGGATGTAGCCGCCCTTGGTGGCCACGACGACCTCGTCGCGGCGCGCGAGGCCGCGCCCGAAGGCGATGGCGAGCGCCGCGCGGACCGCCCGCTCGCTCCGCTGGTGGCGGTAGTTCACGGCGGTGTCGATCACGTTGACGCCGAGCTCGAGCGCCCGGACGATTGCGTCCTGGTAGGCGACGTCGGTCTCCGCGTCTTCCCGCCCGAGGTACGTGCCGAGTCCCACCGTGGACACCGTGAGGCCGTCGAGGTCGCGGAAGTGGCCCGTCGCCGCGCGGCCGGCGAACCGCTCCGCGTACCGCCTCGTCCCCTCGGCCGTCGCGCTGCCCGAGATCAGTGCCATCGGTCAGGGCGCGACGCGGAACGAGAAGCTGCCGCTCACGATGTGGCCGTCGGTCGAGAGGACCCGCCACTCGACCCGGTAGCTGCCGGGCGGGAGCGGCGGGAGCGGCGCGGACAGGCGGTCGGCCGGACCGTCGGCGGCCGGCGCGACGAGCGGCAGCGCCTCGCCGCGCTCATTGACGAGCTTGAGGCGCGAGAGGGCCTTCTCGATCCGGTTGTTGAAGCGCACCGTGAGCGTCCCAGGGGCGACTCCGATCGAGCCCGCCGCGGGCCTAGACTCGAGCAGGAGCGAATGGGCGAAGGCGGAACCCGCGAGGGCCAGGACCAGGGCCCCGGCCGAGAGCGCCCCTGGACGCGGCATCAGCGCCAGTCGTCGAACACGAGGTGCGTGGGGTCCTCGTAGTCCTCCTGCTTGCCCCGCTGCATCCGGATCATGCTGAACTCGATCTGATAGCCGCATTGCACCAGAGTATTGTACGCGGTCCAGTACCGCGAGTAGACGGGCAGGATCACGCGCTGCACGCCGAGCTCCTGCCCGAGGGACTCGAGCGCCGCGATGAACTCGACGAGGAGTTCGACCTTCCGATGGGGCGGGTCGATGGCGAGGAACTTCACGTAGAGCGCCCCGGCCGGCGCCTCGCTGACGCCGGGCGTGTGGTAGATCGCGAACCCCACGAGGTCGCGCCCGCGCTCGAGGAGCAACGTGTCGCCGAGCGCGAGCCCGTCCACGATCTCGACCTCTTTCGAGAGGTCCATGCCGCGGCAGATCGCGTTCGTGATCCGGTGGATCCTCGCGAGCACGGCCTTCTTCTTCGTCTCCTCGAGCGTCGACAAGCGCCGGACGCCGAGCGCGCTCCTCGCGGGCTTCGACGGCGCCTGGCGCGCCCGCGGCCCCGTGCGGTCGATCGCGCGGCTCATGATGGCCGTGAGGCTCTTCGGCTTGTAGCCGAACTTGTGGTAGAGGAACAGGTGCTTCGGGCTCGTCGGGTAGGTCACGCAGCCCAGGAGCGTCGCCTTGTTCTCGTCGAAGAACTCCTGCGCGGCGCGGATGAGCTGCTGGCCGATCGTCTGGTTCTGGTAGTTCGTGAGGACGGCGACCGGGCCGAGGAGCCCGACCGAGCCCCACGTCACGGCGAGCGCCGCGCCCACGATTTTCGCGTTGTCTTCCTCGGCGACGAAGCAGCCCCACGGCTCCATGAGCCAGCGGTGGTGCACATACTGCGCGCCGCCGAACGGCTGGCGCGGGCGCGTGCCGAGCTGCCGCTCGAGAAAGTCGCCGAAGGTCTGCTCCATCACGTCGCGGACCTTCGCGAGGTCGCCCTTCCGGACGCGGCGGACCTGGACCTTGGGCAGGCGCCCCCCCGGGTCCAGGCCGGCGCGGTCGACCGTGGCCCTCACGCGGAGACGCCCGCGAGGTCTTCCAGCAGGGTGATCACGCCGGAGTGATCGAGGCCGCCGCGGCCCTTCACGCGGAGCGCGCTGAAGAGCTCCTGCACGACCGCCGTCGCCGGCAACGGCACGCCGAGCGCGCGCGCGGACTCCATGATGAGGCCGAGGTCCTTGAAGTGCAGGTCGATCTTGAAGCCGGGGTTGTAGGTGTTCGCGAGGTAGTTCGGCTTCTTCTGGTCGAGGCACTTCGATCCGGCCAGCCCGCCCGCGAGCGCGGTGAGCGTGAGCTCGCGGTCGAGCCCCGCCTTCTTCGCGAGCGTGAGCGCCTCGGCCAACGCCGTCAGGTTCGAGGCGACGATGATCTGGTTGGCGAGCTTGGTGAACCCGCCGAAGCCGAGCGATCCGAGATGCGTGATCGTCTTCCCCATCGCCTGGAAGATCGGTAGCACGGCGTCGAAGACGGCCTTCTCCCCGCCGACCATGATCGAGAGCGCCGCGTCGAGCGCGCCCTTCTCGCCGCCCGAGACCGGCGCGTCGAGCATCCTGACACCCTTCTCGGCGAGCGCCGTGCCGACCTTCTGGGAGACGATCGGCGAGATCGTGGACATGTCCGCGTAGATGAGGCCGGGCCGCGCGCCCTCGATGATGCCGTTCTTGCCGAGTACCACCAGCTCGACGTCGGGCGAGCTCGGCAGCATCGTGATGAGCACGTCCGACCGGGCGGCGACGTCGCGCGGCGAGGCGCCCGCCGTCGCGCCGGCCTTGACGACCTCGTCCTGCGGGCCGCGGCTCCGGTTGTGGACGATCAGCGAGTAGCCCGCCTTGAGGAGGTTCTTTGCCATCGGGCGTCCCATGATTCCAAGACCAATGAATCCGATGATTTGTGCCATGAGACCCCCGCGAAGAACCGCAAAATGAGCGCCAATGAATAGCACATCGGCGCGCGGGGGGTCAAGCGAGGGGCAGGATCCGCCGGATCAGAAGGCTACGCCTTCTTCCCCCAGAGGTCCTTGGCGAGCCAGTCGAGGCCGAGCTTCTTCAGCGTCGCCGGCCACGGCTTGCCGGTCTTGCGATCGTAGCCGACCTCCGCGTACCAGGTGTCGAGCATCGTCTCCCACTGCGCGCGGACCGCCTGCCCCTTGGCGGGGCCGTCGGTCGGCGTCGAGCCGTAGCGCGCGGACGGGTACTCGAGCGCGCCCGTGTGGCCGCAGCGGAGCGCCGTCGCGCGGTTGATCGCGGCAGTGCGGCGGCCGAAGCGGACCGCCTCGTCCACCGTGAAGCTCCAGCCCGTGGCGGCGTCGAGCGCGCGGCAGATGTTCTCGAGGCGCGTCCGCGTCGTGAAGATGCAGACGCCGAGCGAGTCCTCGAAGCTGCGGCGGCCGGCGAGGCCGCCGACGTACTTCGCGACCTCGACGCCGTTGAACGGATTGACGCGCGACGGCTGGCCGACCTCGGTCGGATGGACGGGGTTGCCCGTCTCCATCGTCGCGGTGGACGAGGTGCACGTGTCGAGCATCTCCTCCCAGCGCGCGCGGTGGTCGTGGCCGCGCGGCGTCGCGCCCTTGACGATGTAGACCGCGCAGTCCTTGGCCGGGCTGCCGAGCTTCTCGGCCGCGCGCATGACGCCTTCGGCGAGGATCGCGCCCAGCCCCTCGCGGCGGGAAATCATTTGCAGGAGCCGATGCGCGCCCTTGACGTCACCCCACGTGAGGTCGAAGCCGAGCTGGTCGCGGGTGATGTAGCCCTTTTCCACGCACTCCATCATCCAGCCGCACACCCAGCCGAACTCGTTGACGTCCACGCAGGCGCGGTCGCACTCGGTGTTGAGCCAGGCCACACCGTCGCGGTCGGTGGCGCCGATCGTCCAGCCGCAGCCCGCCCAGCCCTCGTACTCGGGCTCGTCCACGATCGTGCCCTTGTGGGGGCCCTGGCGGATCACCGACATGTGGCAGTGGTGCATGCCGCAGGCGTTGCACTGGTGGCCGCGGTGGTCGAAGTTCGCGCGGAGCTTCGTCGGCTCCCACTGGCTCATGTCGGCGCCGGGGGCGTTCGCCGTGAGGTTGGTCGTGTAGTTCTTGATCGGGAGCGCGCCCATCTTGGAGAGGTTCGTGACGCCGGGGAGCGTGCCGTACTCGTAGAGCGAGCGCGCCGAGGGGTCGGTGCGGAGGTCGTGCGAGATGTCGTCGGCCGCCTGGAGGAGGCCGCGCGGATCGGCGGCGCGGAGCGCCCGCGTGCCCTTCACGATCGCCACGGCCTTGAGTCGCTTCTTGCCCATCACGGCGCCCACGCCGTTCTTCGACGCGACGTGGCCGTAGTCGCCCTGGATCGCCGCGAAGCGCACGAGGTTCTCGCCGGCGGGGCCGATCGAGTAGACCGAGAGCTGGTGCCCCGCGAGCCCGAGCTCCGCGTAGAGCGCCTCCTGGGTCTCCCACGTATCCTTGCCGAGGAGGCGCTTCGCGTCGCGGAGCTCGATGACGTCGTCGTTGATGTAGAGGTAGACCCAGCCCTTCGCCTGCCCCTGGACCACGATCGCGTCGTAGCCGCAGTACTTCAGATTCGTCCCGAAGAAGCCGTTGGCCTGCGTGGACGTGGGTCCGTTGGTGCCGGCGCCGATCGTGCACACGGTGAGCCCGCCGGTTCCCCACACCGGGAGCCCCGCGAGCGGGCCCGTCCCCAGCACGAGCCGGTTGTCGGGATGGTCCCAGGAGACGTTCCCCTTCCCGCCTTTCGTCGCGGTCTCGCGGTAGAGGATCATCGCGCCCAGACCGACCCCGCCGAGCTCGGCCCGCATCCGGTCGGGCCCCCAGGGCTCCGCCCAGCACTTCTTCTTCGTGAGGTCCACGCGCAGGAGCTGGCCCGCGTAGCCGCCCGGCAGCTCGCGCGCCACGGACGTCGTCGTCGGCTTCTTGGAGCCCTTCTTCGCCGAACGGGTCGCGGTCGTCATACGGCCACCGGGGTCTCACCGGGCGCCTTCGACGGGCGCCCCAGGATGGTTTCAGGGAGCAGCGTGCTCGTCGTCTTCGACGCGATGAACGCGGGCTTGACGTCGAACGGGTTCTTCTTCAAGTGCGCCTTCCAGCGCGCGAGCGACACGCCGGACTGGACGAGCCCCTTGAGCATGCCGACGTCGTTGGTGGTCCAGATGTCCTGCGAGGGGCCGAGGATGATCGCGCCGATGAGCCGGTCGCCGCGCCAGAGGAGCTTCCGGTACACCGGGCGGTCGGCCTTGAGACCGCTCGCCGCCTCGGCTTTCGGGTCGTCCCACGCGCCGAACGAGGCGACGTCGAGATGGCAGACCTCGACGATGTTGATGATGAGGCTCCCGCGGTAGCGCACGTCCTTGCCGGCCATGTTGGCGCCGACGACGCGCCCGTGCTCCTGCGCCGTGGGCTCGATGGCGTGG
>JBGPIS010000029.1:0-12541 GCA_041484965.1 Methylomirabilia bacterium | reverse complement strand
CGCGCCGTGGGCGGCCCGGGAGAGGCGCGTGCCGGCTCCGCGCCGCATTCATCGCATCCAGCAGGGCTGTCACCCGCGCGTACTCGGTCTTCATCGAGGCGCGGTTGACGATGACGCGCGCGGTCGAGCGCGCGATCTCGGCGACCTCGACGAGGCCGTTGGCGCGGAGCGTCTCGCCCGACTGGACGAGGTCGACGATCCGCTCGGCGAGCCCGACGAGCGGCGCGAGCTCGATCGAGCCGTCGAGGCGCACGATCTCGACCTGGACGCCGCGGTTGGAAAAGTACTGCTCGGCGAGCCGTGGGTACTTCGTCGCCACGCGCACCCACGACCACTTCCCCGGGTCGTCGCGCTCCCACAGCTCCCGCGGCTCGGCGACGACGAGCCGGCAGAACCCGAAGCCAAGGTCGAGCGGCTCGTAGACGTCCGGCTCCTGCTCGAGCAGGATGTCCTTGCCGACGAGGCCGAGGTCGGCGGCGCCGTAGACGACGTACGCGGGGATGTCGGCGGGCTTGAGGAGCAGCATGCGGAGGTGCCGCTTCGGGTCCGTGAAGATCAGCTTGCGCGAGTCCGCGTCGATCCCCTCGACGCCCAGGTCCCGCAGAAGCTCGAGCGCGCCGGCCAGCAGCCGGCCCTTGGGCAGCGCGAGCGTGAGAACGCCCTTCATGGGCGTCGCGCGATCCGCGCGCCGAGAGACGCCAGCTTCGCTTCGAGGCGCTCGTACCCGCGGTCCAGGTGGTAGACGCGCGAGACCTCCGTCCGGCCTCGCGCCGCGAGCCCGGCGAGCACGAGCGCCGCCGAGGCGCGGAGGTCGGACGCCATCACCGGCGCCCCCTGGTAATAGGGAACCCCGCGGACGACCGCGACGGCGCCGTCGGTCACGATGCGGGCGCCCATCCGGGCGAGCTCGGCCACGTGCATGAACCGATTCTCAAAAATCGTTTCCGTCACGCGCGACTGGCCGTCGGCCAGGCCGAGCAGCGTCATGACCTGCGCCTGCATGTCGGTCGGAAAGCCCGGGAACGGGCTCGTGGTCACGTCGGCCGCGCGTAGGCGCTCGGGCCCGCGTACCCGGACCCACGACGGGCCGACCTCGAGCCCGACGCCGATCTCGTCGAGCTTCGTGAGCACCGACGAGATGTGGTCCGGCACCAGGTCGGCGACGGTCACGTCACCCCGCGTGATCGCGCCCGCGACGATGAGCGTGCCCGCCTCGATCCGATCCACGACGATCCGGTGCGTGGCGCCCGCGAGATCCGGCACGCCCTCGATCTCGAGCCGCGCGCTCCCGGCGCCGTGGATGCGCGCGCCCATCGCCGCGAGCAGCGTCGCCAGATCGATGACCTCGGGCTCGCGCGCGGCGTTCTCGATCACGGTCGTCCCCTCGGCGAGCGCCGCGGCCATCATGAGATTCTCGGTGCCCGTTACCGTCACCAGGTCGGTCGTGATCTTCGCGGCCTTGAGGCGGCTCGCGCGTGCCACGACGTAGCCGTTCTCGATCGTGAGCTCGGCGCCGAGCTTCTGGAGGCCCTTCAGGTGCTGGTCGATCGGGCGCACGCCGATCGCGCATCCGCCCGGCAGCGCGACGCGCGCCGAGCCGTGGCGCGCGACCAGCGGGCCCAGCACCAGCACGGAGGCGCGCATCGTCGAGACCAGCTCGTACGGCGCGAGATCGTTCGTCACGCGCGCGACCTGCGCCCTGAGCCCGCCCGGCTCGTGCGTGACCCGACCTCCGAGCGTCTCGAGGAGCCTTGCCATGGTGCGCACGTCGGCGAGGTCGGGGGCGTTGGTCAGAACCACGGGCTCGGCGGTGAGGAGCGCCGCAGCCAGCGCCGGCAGCGCGGCGTTCTTGGCCGCGCTCACCTTCACCGTCCCCCGTAACGGGGTGCCGCCCTCGATCTCGAGCCGCGCCGGCATCAGGCCTTCCCCGCGACGAACCGGTCCACGCCGGCGAGATCTGCCCGGATTGCGACGTCGCGGAATCCGGCCTCCCGCATGAGCGCCGCCGCGCTCGCGCCGGCTCGGCCGCCCGCGGTCTCGAGGACGAGCGCGCCGGAGGCCCGGAGGCTTCGGGGCGCCGCGACCACGATCCTCCGGATCACCGCGAGCCCGTCCGGGCCGCCGTCGAGCGCGGCCCGCGGCTCGTAGCGCGCCACCTCGGGCTCGAGGTCCGCCGCGACCGCGCTCGCCAGGTAGGGCGGGTTGCTCACGACGAGGTCCGCGCGCCCCGCGCCGAGGGCCTCGAGGAGGTCACCGGCGAGGACGCGCACCCGGTCACCCAGGTGCAGCGCGCCGGCGTTGTCTCGCGCGACCGCGGCGGCGGCAGGCGACAGGTCAACGGCGACGACATCCACGTCGGGGCGCTCAGCCGCAAGCGCGCAGGCGACGCAGCCCGAGCCGGTGCCGAGGTCCACAACGAGCGGGCGCGCGCCCGGGACCGGCGTCGGCAGGAGCTCGAGCGCCCACTCGACGAGCAGCTCGGTCTCCGGTCGCGGCACGAAAACGTCGTCGGTCAGGCGGATCGAGAGCCCGCGGAACGCCTCCCAGCCGAGGACGCGCTGGAGCGGCTCCCGCCTCGTGCGGCGGCCGACGGCAGCGCGATACCGCGCTGCGACCGGCTCGGAGACCGGCCGATCAAGGATGAGCCGCGCGTCGAGACGACCCACGCCGAGGACGCCGGCGAGCAGCCACTCAGCATCGACCCGCGGAGTCGGGACGCCTGCGGCCGTCAGAGCCCGGACGGCCGCGTCGAGCTCCGCGCGAAGCGTGAGCGTGCCGGTCGCGACGTCCATCAGCTCGCGACCCGTTGGAGCCGCTCGGCTTGCTCTGCCGCCGTCAGCGCCTCGATCAGCTCGTCGAGGTCGCCCTCCAGCACCGTGGGCAGCCGGTGGAGCGTGAGGCCGATCCGGTGGTCGGTGACGCGTGTCTGCGGAAAGTTGTAGGTGCGGATCCGCTCGCTCCGCTCGCCGGTGCCGACCTGGCTGCGGCGGTCCGCGGCGATCGCCGCCTGCTGCTTGTCCTGCGCGCGCTCGAGCAGCCGCACCGTGAGCACGCGCATCGCCTTCGCGCGGTTCTTGATCTGCGAGCGCTCGTCCTGGCACGTCACGACGAGTCCGGTGGGCAGGTGCGTGATGCGCACGGCCGAGTCGGTCGTGTTGACGCCCTGCCCGCCCGGCCCCGAGGAACGGTAGACATCGACCTTGAGGTCCCTCTCGTCGACCTTGACGTCGACGTCCTCGGCCTCGGGCAGCACGGCAACCGTCACGGTGGAGGTGTGGATCCGGCCGCTCGCCTCGGTGACGGGCACACGCTGGACGCGGTGGACGCCGCGCTCGAACTTCAGCCGGCTCCACGCCCCGCGGCCCTGGACAAAGAGGATGACGTCCTTGAAGCCGCCGACGCCGGTCGGGCTGGCGTCCATGACCTCGATCTTCCAGCGTTGGCGCTCCGCGTACTTCGTGTACATACGGGCGAGGTCCGCGGCGAAGAGCGCCGCCTCGTCGCCGCCAGCGCCCGCGCGGACCTCCACGAAGACGTTCTTTTCGTCGTTGGGGTCGCGCGGGAGCAGCAGGCGCTTCAGCTCGGCTTCGAGGGTCGCCTGGCGGCCGGAGAGCTCATCGATCTCGGTCTGCGCGAGCTCCTGGAGCTCGCGGTCGCCGCCCTCGGTGAGGATCTGGCGGGCCTCGCCCAGGCGTCGGAGCACCTCGCGGTACTCGGTGAACCGCTCGACGACCTCGAGCGTGTCCGCGTATTCCTTGCGCAGGCGCGCGTACTCGGACGGCTGTGCGAGGACGGCGGGGTCGGCGAGCGCGCGGGCGATCTCGTTCGACCGCTCTTCGATCTGGCGGAGCTTGTCAAACAGCATCACGGCTCAATACGCGCCTTTCTGAGGCAAAAAACAGAAAACCGGCGGGAGGCGTCCATCCCAGCCGGTTTCGGAGCATTCGCTACGAAGACGCGGTCTGCCGCTTGTATTTCCGCTGGAAGCGCTCGATGCGCCCGGCCGTATCGACCAGCTTCTGCTTCCCCGTATAGAAGGGGTGGCATTTCGAGCAGATCTCCACCCGGATGTCGGGCTTGGTCGAGCGGGTGCGCACGACCTCG
Source organism: Methylomirabilia bacterium (assembly GCA_041484965.1). Lineage (GTDB taxonomy): Bacteria > Methylomirabilota > Methylomirabilia > Rokubacteriales > CSP1-6 > JBGPIS01. Next base: position 8,437 of record JBGPIS010000029.1, on the reverse strand, counting down.
CCGCACGCACAGGTGATCGTGGTGTCCACATAGTCCGGATGAATACCCACCTTCACGGTCGCCACCTCCCGGAGAGTACCAAGGATACCAGCCCCTTCAGGAAAACGCAAAAAATCTAAGGACTTCGGCGAGGCGTCCCTCACCTACGCCATGTGCATGGAGGCCAGGAACTCTTTGTTCGTCTTGGTGAGCTTGAGTTTGTCGAGCAAGAGCTCCATGGCTTCCACAGGGTTGAGCTGGGACAGCGCCTTCCGGAGGAGCCAGACCTTCTGCAGCTCGTCCTTCTCGAGGAGCAGCTCTTCCTTCCGGGTCCCCGACTGCTCGATGTTGATGGTCGGGAAGATGCGCTTGTCCATCAGTCGGCGGTCGAGGTGAACCTCCATGTTGCCGGTGCCCTTGAATTCCTCGAAGATCACGTCGTCCATCCTGCTGCCGGTGTCGACGATGGCAGTCGCCATGATGGTCAGCGAGCCCCCCTCCTCGATGTTGCGGGCGGCCGCGAAGAAGCGGCGCGGACGCTGCAGGGCGTTGGCGTCGAGACCGCCCGAGAGGACCTTGCCCGAGGACGGGATCACGGCGTTGTGGGCCCGGGCGAAGCGGGTGAGGGAATCGAGCAAAATCACGACGTCGCGCTTGTGTTCCACCAGCCGCTTGGCCTTCTCGATGACCATGTCCGCCACCTGGATGTGCCGCTGCGGCGGCTCGTCGAAGGTCGAGGAGATGACCTCGCCCTTCACCGAACGCTGCATGTCCGTGACCTCTTCCGGCCGCTCGTCGATGAGGAGCACGATCAGGTAGACCTCGGGGTGGTTCGTCGCGATCGCGTGGGCGATGGACTGCAGCATCATCGTCTTGCCGGTGCGCGGCGCCGCCACAATCATGCCCCGCTGGCCCTTGCCGATCGGCGAGAGGAGGTCCATCACGCGGGTCGTGAGGTTTTCGGAGTCGTACTCGAGGCGCAGTCGCTCCATCGGGTAGAGCGGCGTCAGATTGTCAAAGAAGATCTTCTCGCGCGACTGGTCGGGCGTCTCGAAGTTGATCGCCTCGACCTTGAGGAGCGCGAAGTACCGCTCCGTGTCCTTTGGCGGCCGGACCTGCCCGGAGATGGTATCGCCGGTGCGGAGATCGAAGCGCCGGATCTGGGACGGAGAGACGTAGATGTCGTCGGGGCCCGGCAGGTAGTTGTAGTCCGGGGCCCGGAGGAACCCGAAGCCGTCGGGCAGGACCTCGAGGACGCCCTCCGCGAAGATGAGGCCGTCCTTCTCGGCCTGCGACTGGAGGACCTTGAAGATGAGCTCCTGCTTCCTGAGCCCGCCGAGGTTCTGCACGTTCAGGTCGCGGGCGATTTGGTTCAGCTCGGGGATTGTTCTCTCTTTGAGCTCTGACAGGTTCATGCCGTTCACTTCGGGGTTCTGCATCGCGTGTCCTTGGCCTCTCTCTCGGCGGGCGCTCATCGGCGGGCTCCGGGCGCGGCGGCTACACCGCCGCAAGCTAGTGAGTCGGTTAAGCTCTGCTGGAAGATTTCCTGCGGGGTTCGAACGATAACGCTAGACGTTAGCCTCTCATCCGGGGTGTCTATTGTCAACATTTTTTCACAGGCGCACTTCGATCACGGCGCGCTGCTTGATCTCTTTGAGCCAGGCGTCCAGCCGCGCTTCGTACTTCTCGCGGAACAGAATTTCACGGATCTGGGCCTGGGCGCGCGTCAGTCCCTCCCCCTCCAGGCTGTCCCTCGACTCGAGCCTGAAGATGTGGTAGCCGAGCGCCGACCGGAAGGGCTTCGAGACCTCCCCCGGGGCGAGGCTCAGGATCTGGGCCTCGACGCCCTGGGCGAGCTCGCCCCGCTTGAGCGTCCCCAGGTCGCCGCCGTCCTTCGCGGTCGCGTCGCGCGAGTGCTGGCGGGCCAGCTCGGCGAAGTCGGCGCCCTGCAGGAGCTGGGTGCGGAGCAGCTCAGCCTTGATCCGCGCGGCCTCCCACGCCGCGTCGGAGGCGCCGCCCTCCGGCACGATGAGGAGGTGTCGCGCGTGGTAACCGAGGCCCGTCTCGAGCTTCTGGCGGTTGGCTTCGAGGTACCTCGCGATCTCCGCGTCGGTGACCGAGACGCGCGCCGAGACCTTGCGGCGGATCAGCCGGGACACTCTGATGCCGTCGCGGATCCGCTTCTTGATGCCGTCCATGCTGAGGCCTTGCGCCTTGATGAGCCGCTCGAACTCCTCGCGGTTCTTCACGTTGACCTTCTTGATCCGGTCCGTCAGCTCCTCTTCGACGTCCACCTCCTCGACGGCGATCTTCTCCCGCTCCGCCTCCTGCAGCTGGAGCCGGTTGTCGATCATCCGCGCGAGGAACTGCTGAACGAGCTCGTCCGACGGCGCCCCGGCCTCGCGGTTCTCGTAGCGGTATGCGGCGATGGCTTCCTGCAGCTCGGCGAGCGTGATCGCGTCGTTGTTGACGACGGCGACGACGCGGTCGGTGACGCTTTCGTCGCGTTCCCGGAGGGCAGGCCGGGACTCGGCGGGCCGCTCGATCTTCGGGGGCGCGGGAGCAGGCGCAGCGGCGACGGCCGGCAGCTTCGGCTCCGCCTTCTTCGTACCGAGCCAGGGCACCCACGACGGCATCGCGCAGCCGCCCAGGAACAGCGCCAGGAGCGCGAGCGACGCGAGATGCCGGCTCATGACCGCGCGAGCTCGGCCAGGAGAGCGAGCAACGAGTCGCGCACGCGCGGCCACTCGCCGCGCACGACCGCCGCTTCGATCATGAACTCGCGCTTCATCTTGAGACGCCCGCGGCTCGCCTGGATCGCGGCGACGAGCCGCTTGGAGTCGAGGGGCGTCGCCGGGGAGAACGTGAGGAGCGCGCGCCCGTCGCCCGCCTCGATTTTTTCCACGCCGAGCGCCCGCGCGGCCACGCGGATCCGCACGATGTCCATGAGGCGCGCGGCCGGCTCGGGCGGTGGCCCGAAGCGGTCGACGAGCTCCGCCCGGAGGTCGTCGACCTCTGCGTCGGCGGCGGCGCCGGCGAGGCGCTTGTAGAACGCGAGTCGCTGGTTGACCTCGGGAACATAATCGTCGGGCAAGTAGCCTTCCGACGCCACGCTGATGACCGGCTCGACCTGGGTGGTGGTCGGCTCGCCCTTCAATTCTCGCACGGCCTCGGCGAGAAGCCTCGAATATAGATCGAAGCCCACGGCGGCGATGTGGCCGTGCTGCTGGGCACCCAGGAGGTTGCCGGCGCCCCGGATCTCGAGGTCCCGGAGCGCGAGCTTGAACCCCGATCCGAGTTCCGTGAGCTCCTGCAGCGCGCGGAGGCGGCGCTGCGCCTGCTCGTCCACGCGGCCGTCCGCGGGCACGAGCAGGTAGGCGTAGGCCTGCTGGCGCTCGCGCCCGACACGGCCACGGAGCTGGTAGAGCTGAGCCAGCCCAAAGCGGTCGGCGCGGTTGACGATGATCGTGTTGGAGGCTGGAATGTCCAGCCCCGACTCGACGATTGCGGTCGAGACCAGCACGTCGGCCTGGCCGGTGACGAACTTCACCATGGCCGCTTCCAGCTCGCGCTCCTGCATCTGGCCGTGCGCCATGATCACGCGCGCGTCCGGTACCTGCTCCTGGACGAAGCGCGTCATCGTCGGGAGCGACTGGATCCGGTTGTGCACGAAGAAGACCTGGCCGCCCCGCTCGAGCTCGCGCTCGAGCGCTTCCTTGATCACCGTCTTGCTGAAGCGCCGGACGACGGTCTCGACGGGGAGCCGGTCGAGCGGCGCAGTCTCGATGACCGACATGTCGCGCGCGCCCGAGAGCGACATATAGAGCGTTCGCGGAATCGGCGTCGCCGTCAGCGCGAGGACGTCCACGGACGCGCGGAGCTGCTTCATCCGCTCCTTGTGGGCGACGCCGAACCGGTGCTCCTCGTCCACGACGAGGAGCCCCAGGTTCTTGAAGTGGACGTCCTTGGAGAGGAGCCGGTGCGTTCCGATGACGACATCGACGGTGCCCTGACGGAGCCCCCCGACGACCGCCTTCTGCTCCTTGGGCGACCGGAACCGTGACAGCAGCTCCACGCGCACCGGGAACGCCGCGAACCGGTCCGCAAAGGTGGCCCAGTGCTGCTGCGCCAGGACCGTCGTGGGCACGAGCACCGCGACCTGCGTGCCGTCGGCCACCGCCTTGAACGCCGCCCGCAGCGCGACCTCGGTCTTGCCGTACCCGACGTCGCCCGCGACGAGGCGGTCCATCGGCCGGCCCGACTCCATGTCGCGCTTGACCTCGTCGACCGCGCGGAGCTGGTCGGGCGTCTCCTCGAAGCGGAACGCCGTCTCGAACTCGCGCTGCCAGGGCGTGTCGGGCACGAATGCGTGGCCGTCGGCCACCGCCCGCTGCGCGTAGAGCCGCAAGAGCCCCTCGGCCATCTCCCGGAGCGCGGCGCGCACCGACGCCTTCACCCGCTGCCACGAGGCGCCGCCAAGCCGGTCGAGTCGCATCTCGCCGCCGTCGGCGCCGAGGTACTTCGAGATGAGGTCGAGCCGCTCGACCGGGAGGTAGAGCTGGCTGCCCTCGGCGTACTCCAGCAGAAGGAAGTCGCCCTGGCGGTCGCCGATCGTCATGGTCCTGAGCCCGAGGTAGCGACCCAGGCCGTGGTCCTCGTGGACCACGATATCGCCGACCGCCAGATCGGTGAACGCCGTGAGCGCGGCGCCGCGCTGGTACTTCGGGCGCTTGAGTGACCGGCGGCGGGCGCCGAAGATCTCGCCCTCGGTGAGCACGACCGTGCCGAGCGCCGGGACCGAGAAGCCGGCCCCGAGGTCACCCACGACGATCGCGAGCCCCTCGGACCCGTCGAGCGTCGCCGCGACGGCGGCCTCGAGCTGGTGCTCGCGGAGGATCTGGCGCAGGTGCTCGGCTTGGCGGTCGTCGGCGGCGACGAGTCGCGTCCTGAAGCCCTCCGCGCGCCAGCGCTCGAGCTCGATCTGGAGCCGGTTGAAGCGCCCGTTGAACTGGGGGACGGCATGCGTATCGAGCGCCCACTCTCGGGCGCCGGGCGTCGGGCCGGACGTCGCGCTCGACGTCTCGGCCACGAGCGCCAGCTCGACGAGCTGGCGCCCGGCGAGGCGCTCGCGGACCGGCCCCTCCCCCGGCGCTTCGTCGGTCGTCGCGTCGAGCACACTCGGCACGTCAACGATCACCGGGGCGGCGGCGGGCACGTAGTCGAGCAAGCGCCCGCGGCCGGCGGCCCCGCCCTCCAGTGCCAGCGGCAGGACGGCGAGCGCGTCCAGCGCGTCGCTGGAGCGCTGGGACGTCGGATCGAAGAGACGGATCGACTCGATCTCGTCGCCGAAGAACTCGACCCGGACGGGGCTCGGGTGGCTCGGCGAGAAGACGTCGACGATGCCGCCGCGCACGCTCCACTGCCCGATTTCGACCACCGTGTCGACGCGCTCGTACCCACCATGCTCGAAGGCCTCAAAGAGGAGCTCGCGGTCGAGCGCGTCGCGCACCGCGAGCTTCACCACGCGCGCGGCGAAGTCCGCGGGAAGCAGGAGCTCGGCGTCGAGCGCGGCGGGCGTCGCGACCACGACCGCCGGCTCGCCCGCGGCGAGCCGCTGGCAGACGAGCGCGCGCTCGGCGTCCGCCTCCCGCTGGCGGCCGCCGCGCCAGAGACGCGGCTCGCCCTCCGGAAACTCGACGGCCGCCGAGCCGAAAAATCTCAGATCCTGCGTCCAGCGGTGCGCGTCGACGACGGACGGGACCAGCACGAGCGCGGGGCGCGGGTAGGCCCCGAGGAGCTCGGCGACGGCGAGCGCACGGGCGCCGCCGGTGAGGCCGACGATGCGCAGGCAGGCGGGTCCCTCGGCGAAAGCCTTCGCGAGGTCGTGAAACGCGGACCAATCCCTCAACATCTCGAACCTTCTCGAGCCTACCAGACTATCGGCCGCTCTTCGCGAGGTAGAAGCTGAGGGTCTCCAGCTCGATCGAGAGGTCGACGTTCTTCAGCCGCACGTCGCGCGGGACCTTGAGGCGCGCCGGCGCGAAGTTGAGCACCGCCCTGATGCCCGCCGCGACGAGCTGGTCGGTGACGGCCTGCGCCGACTCCGCGGGCACCGCGACGATGGCGATCTGGATCCCGCGTGCCTTGGTCTCGCGCGCCATGTCGCGACCCGCGATAATCGGCACGCCGTCGATCTCGCGCCCGACCTTCGTGGCGTCGTCGTCCACGATCGCCGCGATCCGGAACCCCTGGTGCCCGAACCCCTTGTAGTGAAAGAGCGCCGAGCCGAGGTTGCCGAAGCCGGCGAGCACCACCGGCCACTCGCGGTCGAGCCCGAGAATCTTCTGGAGCTCGGCCTTGAGGCCCGAGACGTAGTAGCCGATGCCGCGGACGCCGAACTCGCCGAAGTAGGCGAGGTCCTTGCGCACCTGGGCCGAGTTGACATTGAAGCGCTCCGCCAGCTCCTGCGAGGAGACGGTCCTGACGCCGTCCTCCTCGAGCTGGATGAGACAGCGGGTATAGACCGAGAGACGACGGATCGTCATCTCGGGGATCCTCGGAAGCCGGTAGGCGGAGCGTTGTCGCATCTGTCGGAACACGCCGGGCGCCGTCGCGCGGCGACGCCCGGCCCGCAGTCAGCTCGCTACGTGATGGACTTCACGAGAACTGGATGCCCTTGACGAACAGAAGAATCAGCGCGATGACCAGCGTATAGATCGCGAGCGACTCGATCAGCGCCAGGCCGATGATCATCGCGGTCTGGATCCGCTCCGCCGCGGCCGGCTGCCGGGCCATCGCGTCGACGGCCGCCGCCACCGCCCTGCCCTGACCAAGCCCGCACAGGCCCGCCGCGATCGCCATGCCGATGCCGGCGGCGATGACGGCGAACGGACCGATCCAACCGCCCCCGGCCGGGGCCCCCTCGGCCGCGAGCGCCATGCCCGGGAACCCGAGAACTGAAAGACCTCCCAGAATCAGTGAACGTCGCACGACCGCCCTCCTCTGTACGTGTGGTGTGCTAGTGATGCTCGGCATGGTGCTCGGCCTCTTCCATGGCCCCCGAGATGTACAGCATCGTCAGCATCACGAAGATGAACGCCTGCAGGAAGGACACCAGGATCTTCAGCGGGTAGAGGAACCCGACGGTGAAGACGATCGTGATCGCTCCGCCGATCCCGCCGACCACGGCGCCCGCCACGCTGCCCGACAGCGCCCAGCCGATGAGGCCGTCCAGGCCCATCAGGAGGAAGATGACGGCCAGGAGGATGTGCCCGCCTATCATGTTGCCAAAGAGCCGGAGCGTCAGCGATAGCGGCCGCCCCAGTTGGCTGATGACCTCGATCGGGATCATGAGCAGCTTGATGGGGATCATGCCCAGCGACCAGGGCATCGGGCCCGTGAAGTGATTAAGATAGCTGACCGCCCCCTGCTTCCGGACGCCGATGTAGTGGTACGCGAAGAACGTGACCAGCGCGCAGGCGGCCGTCGTGTTGAGGTTCGTGGTGGGGCCGGAGAGCCCCGGGACGAGGCTCATGAGGTTTCCGACGAGGATGAACAGACCCAGCGTCGCGATGAGCGGGAGGTACCGCCGGCCCTCGTGACCCATGACGTCGTCGATGAGCTGGATGAACTGCTCGAGCACGACCTCCAGGATGTTCTGGGCGCCGCGCGGGACGAGCTGGACGTTTCGCGAGGCGACGAAGGCCAGGGCTGCCAGAATGATCATGACCAGCCACGTGTATGTCACGTGGTCGGGGATGCCGGGCAGACGGAAGATCGGCGGATGCTCGATCGCTTCCACGCTCAGCTCTCCTCGCGCGCGGCGGCGAGGCCCCGAGCGATCACGTCGCACGGCAGCACGCTGAACCCCGCGACCAGCGCCACCGGGTGCGCCCATCCGGTCAGGAGGAGCAGCGCGCAGGCGGCCATGCACGCCGTGAACCTCAGCCCGGCGCCGATGAGCCACGCGACCACCGGGGCCCCGCCCGCGAGGGTCGCGGCTGAGGCGCGCGCCGCGAGCCAGCGGAAGTTCACGACGGCGAGACCGCCGCCGGCGAGGGCGCCGACGGCCGCCGGGGCGCCGCCGAGCCAGGCGCCGAGCGCAGCGAGCGCCGCGACGATCGCGCACGTGTCGAACGTCACCTGAGCCGTCAATTTACTCGGACTCATCGAGCTCCCGTTCCGCGCGCCTGACCGATCGAAAGAGATTCACGAATCCCGCGGCGATCCCCAGGCCGAGGCCCAGCAGCAGGAGCCAGGGCGTGGTGCCGAGCCATCGATCCGCGTAGTAGCCGGCGACCAAGCCGAGCACGGTCGCCACGACCAGCGTCATTCCGATCGAGGACAGCTCGCCGAGCGCTTTCCAGGTGCCCTTCTCCCCGGGCGGCGCCATGTGAACAAGGACACTAGCACATCGAATTCAATCACACAAGAAACCGCAACAGACTGATTTTCAAGG
>JBGPIS010000028.1:0-12550 GCA_041484965.1 Methylomirabilia bacterium | reverse complement strand
CGCGATAGGACATGCCGAGGCGCTTCGCCGCGCGGCTGAGCGAGCCGAGTTCCTCCACCGCCTCGAGGAGCTGGAGGCGCCCGTCGGAGAAAATCATCTGCCCGCGCGTCTCGAGCCAGACCTTGGACTTGACGCTGAGCCGGGGCCGCGCCATCGCCTGCGCAGTGTACTAGACTCGGACCGGGAGGGTGCGGGCGTGCGGACCGCGCGGGACCGATCAAGCGAAGTGGGCTAGAATCCCTCTCCGACCGGACCCATCCCAAGACATCAGGGTGCCTTCGCTCGACACGCCAGCGTGAAGACGCTCTCCGACTGCTCCGATCAGGAGAGATCGACCCAGACGGTCTTGACCTCGGTGTAATGGTCCAGGCCGACCGAGCCCATCTCGCGGCCGAACCCGGACTCCTTGAAGCCGCCGAACGGCAGCGCGGCGTCGAACAGGTTGTAGGCGTTCACCCACACCGTGCCGGCGCGGATGGCGCGGGCGGCCCTGAGCGCCTTGGCGACGTCGCGCGTCCACACGGCCGCCGCGAGCCCGTAGGTCGTGTCGTTGCCCTGCGCGAGCCCGTCCTCGATCGACTTGAACGGGATCACGGAGAGGACCGGGCCGAAGATCTCCTCGCGGGCGATCTTCATCCGGTTGGTCACGCCGTCGAAGATCGTGGGCTCGACGAAGTAGCCCTTCCCGCCGCCCACGCTGGCGCGGCCGCCGCCCGCGACGACGAGCGCGCCCTCGCGCTTGCCGGCCTCGATGTAGCCGAGCACCGTCTCCATCTGCTGCCTGGACACGACCGGGCCCATCCGCGTGGCCTTGTCCATCGGATCGCCGACCTTGAGGCCCTTGACCTTCTCGGTGAGCTGCGCCATGAACTCGTCGTGAATCCCCGTCTCGAGGAAGAGCCGCGAGCCGGCCGCGCAGACCTCGCCCTTGTTGTAGAAGATGCCGGTCATCGCGCCCTTGACCGCGGCGTCCATGTCGGCGTCGGCGAACACGATGTTCGGCGACTTCCCGCCGAGCTCGAGCGACAGGCGCTTGAGCGTCCCCGCCGCCTCGCGCATGATCTGCTTGCCGACCTCCGTCGAGCCCGTGAACGCGATCTTGTCCACGCGCGGGTCGCGGACCATCGCCATGCCCACCTTGCCGCCCGGGCCGGTGACGACGTTGAACACGCCCTCGGGGAGCCCGGCCTCCTGGCAGAGCTCGGCGAACCTGAGCGCGGTGAGCGGCGTCAGCGACGCCGGCTTGAGGACGACCGTGTTCCCCGCGGCCAGCGCCGGGGCGATCTTCCACGACGAAAGGAGGAAGGGGAAGTTCCACGGCACGATCGCGCCGACGACGCCCACCGGCTGGCGCAGCGTGAAGGTGAAGGCGTTCTCGCGGAGCTGGAGCGTCTCGCCGTGGATCTTGGTCGCCCAACCCGCGTAGTAACGGAACACCTCGGCGGCGAAGGGGATCTCGACCTTCCCCGAGTCGAACAGGGTCTTGCCGGTGTTGAGGCTCTCGAGCCGCGCCATCTCGTCGAGGTTCTGCTGGATGAGGTCGCCGAGCTTCCAGACGAGGCGGCCGCGCTCGGAGGCGGTCATCCGCGGCCAGGGGCCCGAATCGAACGCCTTGCGGGCGGCGGCGACGGCGAGGTCGACGTCGCGCTCGTCGCCCTTGGCAACCTCGGCGCTCGGCTCCTCGGTCGCGGGGTTGATCGTCGTGTAGGTCTCGCCGGAGATCGACGCGCGCCAGGCGCCGCCGATGAAGAGCTGTCCTGCTGGCATTGGATTGCCTCCTTTGTCCCGCCGCCGGGGTGGGCGCCGTCATGCGCGCGCGAGCACGCGGCCGCCGCCCGCCGCCCGGAATTTGCCGCCGTCCACGACGAGGGCGCCGTTGACGACGACGTACGGGATCCCTGTGGGGTATTGGTGAGGCTCGGCGAAGGTCGCCTCGTCCTTCACGGTCGCGGGATCGAAGACCGCGAGGTCGGCCGCGCAGCCCTCGCGCACGAGGCCGCGATCGCGGAGCCCGAGCCGCGCCGCCGGCATGCCGGTCATCTTGTGCACGGCCGTCTCGAGCGAGAAGAGCCTCTGCTCGCGAGCGTACTCGCCGAGCACGCGGGGGAAGGTTCCGTACATGCGCGGGTGCGGCTTGCCGTGCTTCGGTCCCGCTCCCTCGGAAAGCCCGATCGAGTCCGAGCCGATCATGATGGCGGGATGCGAGAGCACCTTGGCGACGTTCCCGAGGTTCTGCGAGAACGCGACCATTCCGACCGTCGCGCGCTCCTGGAGGAGCAGATCCATCATCGCCTCGGCCGGCGTCTTGCCGACCTGCCGCGCGAGCGCGACGAGCGTGAGACCCTCCAGCTCGCGCTGGCGGCAGGTCGCGATCAGGATCTCGTCGAAGCCCGCCGCGCCCATCGAGACCGTGCGCCAGCGCCCGCCGTCCACCAGGCATTCCTCGACGATGCGCCGGCGCGTCGCCTTGTCGCCGACCCGCTCGAGCAGCCTCGGCAGGCCGCCGTCGTGCACCCAGGCTGGCAGCAGGTTGTCCATCTTGGTGCTGCCCGCGTGATAAGGGTAGACGTCGCCGCTGACGTCGACGCCGCGCGTCCGCGCGTCGTCGATGAGCCGGAGCACGCTGTCCATCTTTCCCCAGTTTTCCCGCCCGCCCACCTTCACGTGGGCGATCTGAACGCCGACGCCGCCCTCCTCGCCGATCCGGATCGCCTCGCGGATCGAGTCCTCGACCATCGCGCTCTCACCGCGCACGTGCGAGAAGTAGAGGCCACCGCGCCGGGCCATCGAGCGCGCGAGGGTGACCAGCTCCTCGGTGGCGGCGTAGGCGCTCGGCGGATAGACCAGCCCGGTCGAGTAGCCGTAGGCGCCGGCGTCCATCGCCTCGTCGAGCAGCCGCTGCATGTGCCGCATGTCGTCGGACGAGACCGGACGGTTCTCCGCGCCGACGGCGGCGAGGCGCAGCGCGCCGTGGCCCACGAAGTGGACGACGTTGATCGACGGCCGGACGGAGCGCAGCGCCTCGAGGTACTGTCCGAAGGACTCCCAGCGAAGATCGAGGCTCGCGCCGATGCCGCCCGCCCAGCCGCGGACGGCGTCCGCCCTCCCGGGTGCGATCGGCGCCTGAGAGAAGGAGCACATGCCGACGACCTCGGTCGTGCAGCCCTGCCGGAGCTTCGACTCCGCCGCCGGGCACTCGAGGTAGAAGAGATCCGAGTGTGAGTGGGCGTCGATGAAGCCGGGCGCCACGACGTGGCCCGTCGCGTCGATCACGCGGGCCGCCTGGCCTTGGAGCCCGGGCCCGACGGCGGCGATGCGGTCGCCCTCGACGGCGACGTCGGCCGCGCGCGCTGGCGCGCCACTGCCGTCGATCAGCACGCCGTTCTTGATCAGGAGCGACCAGGTCACGCGCTACGCCTCGACGATGGTCACCGACTTCATCCGGTCGCCCTGCTTGATGCGGTCCACGTGCTCGATGCCGGAGACGATGCGGCCGAAGACGGTGTAGTTGCCGTCGAGGTGCGGCGTGGGCCCGTAGCAGATGTAGAACTGGCTGCCCGCCGAGTCCGGATGCTGGCTGCGCGCCATCGCCACGGCGCCGCGCAGGTGCTTCTGCTTGTTGAACTCGGCCTTGACCTGGTAGCCGGGCCCGCCCGTGCCGTCGCCCTTGGGGCAGCCGCCCTGGACGACGAAGTCCGGGACGACCCGGTGGAACGTGAGTCCGCTGTAGAAGCCCTTCTTCGCGAGCGCGACGAAGTTCTCGACCGTCTTCGGCGCGTCCTCCGGGTAGAACTCCATCCGGATCTCGCCGCCCTTGTCCAGCTCGATGACCGCGGTCTGCTCCACGAGAGGCTCCTTATTTGCTGGTGACGATCTGGATGGACTTGATCCGGTCGCCCCGCTTCAGCTTGTCGACGTGCTCCATGCCCTTCGTGACGCGTCCGAACACCGTGTACTGGCCGTCGAGGAAGTACGAGGGCTTCAGCGTGATGTAGAACTGGCTGCTCGCGGAGTCGGGGTCGTTGCCGCGCGCCATGCCGAGCGCGCCGCGCTCGTGCCGGCGCTTGTTGAACTCGGCCTTGAGCGTGTAGCCGGCGCCGCCCGAGCCCAGGCGCTCGTCGTCCATCGGCAGGGTCTTCGACTGCGGATCGCCCACCTGGACCACCCAGTCCTCGACCCGGTGGAAGCGTTGGCCATCGTAGAAGCCCTTCTGGACCAGCTTCGCGAAGTTGTCGACGTGCCGGGGCGCGTCGGCCAGGAAGAGCTCGACCGTGATCTGGCCACCCTTCTCCAGCGTGATGACGGCCTGCGCCGCCTTCGGCGGCGGCTTCGCCTCCCCCGGCGCGGGCTTCGCGGGTGCCGTCTGGGCGAGCGCGGCGGTCCCGGCCGCGAGCAGCAGGCCAGCGGTGAGCGCGAATAGGCGTTGGATCATGCGGGAAGCCTCCGGGGCGTGAGAGTTCCCGCCATTATACTCAACAATTCGCGCCGCGTGGGGACCTGCGCGTCGCCCGCGCCGCTCCCGTGGGCTCCCACCCAGACTCGCGTGGTACGATGGAATGATGCAGCAGCGTGAGGGCATCCGGAACATCGCGATCATCGCCCATGTCGACCACGGCAAGACCACCCTCGTGGACGCCATGCTCTGGCAGTCGGGCCTCTTCCGCGCCAACGAGTCGGTTCCCGAGCGGATCATGGACTCGATCGACCTCGAGCGCGAGAAGGGCATCACGATCATGGCCAAGAACACGGCCATCGTCTACAAAGGCGTCCACATCAACATCGTGGACACGCCGGGCCACGCCGACTTCGGCTCCGAGGTCGAGCGGACGCTCACGCTCGTGGACGGCGTGCTCCTGCTCGTCGATGCCGCCGAGGGGCCGCTGCCGCAGACGCGCTTCGTGCTCAAGAAGGCGCTGGAGGCGGGCCTGCCGCCGATCGTCGTCATCAACAAGATCGACCGGTCGGACGCGCGCCCCGCCGAAGTCCTCGACGAGGTGTACGACCTCTTCATCGACCTCGAGGCCGCCGAGGACCAGCTCGACTTCCCCGTGCTGTACACCAACGCGCGCGTCGGCGCGGCCACGCGCGACCTCAAGGAGCCGGGCCAGTCGCTCGAGCCGCTGTTCGAGACCATTCTTTCAACCGTCCCACCGCCCCGCTTCGACCCCGCGATGGGGCTCCAGTTCCGCGCGGCCATGCTCGACTGGGACGATTACGTCGGCCGGCTCATCATCGGCCGGATCGTCAGCGGCCGCGTGCGCCAGACGGACCGCGTGGCGGTCGTCCACCGTGACGGCTCGACGGAGTTCGCCAAGGTCACGGTCCTCTACGGGTACGAAGGGCTGAAGCGGATCGAGATCGCCGAGGCGAGCGCGGGAGACGTCGTCGCCATCGCCGGGATCGACGCGATCGAGATCGGCGAGACCGTGGCCGATGCCGAGACCCCCGTCGCCCTGCCGCTGATCCGGATCGACGAGCCGACGGTGTCGATGCTCTTTTCCTCGAACGTTTCGCCGTTCGCCGGCAAGGAGGGTCGGTTCGTCACCTCGCCCCAGCTCCGCGAGCGCCTCATGAAGGAGAAACGCGTCAACGTCGGCATCCGGGTGGAGGAAACCGATTCACCCGACACGTTCCGCGTCTCCGGCCGCGGCGAGCTGCAGCTGGCGATCCTGATCGAGATGATGCGGCGCGAGGGCTACGAGCTCGAGGTCGGCAAGCCCACGATCATCACGCGTCAGGAGGGCGGCCGGACGCTCGAGCCCATGGAATACCTCGTCATCGACATCCCCGAGGAGCACATCGGCGCGGTCACCCAGAAGATCGGCCCTCGGCGGGGCGCGATGGCGAAGATGGTCAACCACGGAACCGGGCGCGTGCGCCTCGAGTACCGCATCCCCGCGCGCGGCCTCATCGGCTACCGCACGGAGTTCCTCACCGACACGCGCGGCACCGGCCTCCTGAACCACCTCTTCGACGGCTGGGACGCCTGGCAGGGCGAGATCGCGCACCGGGAGAACGGCGCGCTCGTCGCCGATCGCGCGGGGCGCGCCACCGCGTACGCGATCGACAACCTCCAGGCGCGTGGCGTGATGTTCATCGCCCCGAGCCTCGAGGTCTACGAGGGAATGATCGTCGGCGAGAACGCGCGCGACAGCGACATGGACGTCAACATCACGAAGGAGAAGAAGCTCACCAACATGCGCGCGTCCACCTCGGACGAGGCCGTCAAGCTCACCCCGCCCCGCGTCATGAACCTCGAGCAGTGCCTCGAGTGGATCCGCGAGGACGAGCTGCTCGAGGTGACGCCGAAGTCGCTCCGCCTCCGCAAGCGCCAGATCGGCGGACGGCGGCGGTTCTAGCCGAGGCTACTTGAAGGTGTAGGCCAGCGTCACGCCCGCGATGTGGGCGGTGTAATTCCTGAGGTCGTTGCCGAGCCAGATGAAGCCGTTCGTGCCGGCCAGCTGCGGCAGGAACGGCGTCAGGTTGTCGGTGCGCCAGTCGTTCTTCTGGAACTGCTCGAAGGCGTAGGAGAGCGAGGCCGTCCACGATTTCGCGAAGTGGTAGCGGAGCGCGGTCTCGAGCCTGACGAGCTGATCGTCGAAATCTGGCATCCGCTTTGCCTGGGCGTTGTTGGGCACCACCGTGTTGGCGGGATTGCCCGGAACGTTGGCGGTCGGGTTGCGCGTCTCGATGCTTCCGAACGACGTCGCGTAGTTCGCGCCAAAGGTCCAGTCGAGCACCTTCGGGATCAGCGCCGCCTTGCCCCCGGCATGGAAGGTGTCGTACGTGTCCGTCATGTTCGAGAGCCAGTCGGCGTTGACGTTCGAGCTCAGGTTCGGACTGGCGCCGCGCGACCTCAGATCCCGGTCGACCAGCTCGTGGATGTAACCGGCGGAGAAGGTGAGGCGCTCGAACGGAGTCCAACCGACATCGAGCCCGGCCGACCAGCCCGTCTCCCATTTGATGCCGAACGCGGAGCGGATGTAGTCGTCGTGGCGCCAGCCGGCCGTGGGCGTGACCGAGAGCGTGTCGGCCGGTGTGAACTGGAGCAGGAGATCCACGCGCTGGCGATCGCGTTCCGCCTCGTCGAACTTCCGGCCGTCGAAGATCTGGCTCGTCGGGACCCCGCCCGAGAGGATGTTGCGGTTGTAGTCGGAGTCCCGCCGGAACGACGGCTTGTAGGTGAGCCGGGCGAGGAGCCAGTCGAACGGCGTCACGTCGACTGCCGCCTTGGCGAAGTACTCGTCGGTCTCGCTGACCTCGCGCAGGGGACCCCGGTTCCATTGCTCCCACCCGCCACCGAGCGTCACGGCCACGGGCTGGACGATCTGGTACCGCGCGTCCAGGTCGGCGTTGTGGCGCGTGAAGCTCTGCCGGCCGGCGACGATGGCGGCTCCGCCCGCTCGAGTGCCGCTCGGGGTGAGGACGCCGCCCGTGACGACCGGGCGGTCGCCGAGGACGTAATTCCCGAAGGTGAAGTTGTCACTCCGGTCAGTGAGGTCGTACAGACGGTACTTCGCCGAGAGCGTCAGCGGGAGCGGGAGCGGACGTGACGTCGCCTGGAGGCTGAGGTTGATGGTCTGCACGTTACCGTTCAGGCTCTTCTGCGGCAGCCTGAGATCCGGATCGCCCGCGATCGAGGGGTTGATCGTGAAGGGGAGGAAGGCGTCGTTCTGGAGCACGAGGCTATAGGCGCCGTTGGCGGTGAGACGGGTCCTGAGCGGTAGGTTCACGCCACCGCCGATATTGAACGTGTGCGCCATGTTGTCCGGCGGGAGCGAGCTCTGGCCGCGGGCCGGCACCACGTTGTTCGCCGCGGTGCGGGACTCTCCGGCGATGCAGCCGAAGGCGGCGCTGCCGCCGATCGGGGCCTGGAAGCACGGGTTGTCGAACCTCACCCGATTCAGGTCGTTCTGGAAGACCGAGAGGGTGTAGCCGAACACGAGCTGCCACCGCTCGCGCGCGAGCGTCCCGCCCAGCCGGAGGTCGTGGACGGTCTGCTCGATGGGCTGGAGCAGCTCCAGGAAGTTGGTGCCGCTCCCGGTGCCGAAGTTCATGCCGAACGGCCGGTTGCCCTCCTTCCGGATCCTCGTGTACTGGGCGTTGAGCTCGAGGTCCGGCGTCGGGGTCAGCGTGAAGCGGAGGCGGCCGGTGTCCCAGCGGACGGCGACGTCGTGGAGCTCGTGTGAGGTGGCCTGGCCGTTGAAGTCGGTCAGCGACTGGATCGGCGGCAACACCCACACGCCGGGCGAGACTTCGTGCAGCGACGTGCGGGCGGTCGTCGAGAGCGCGTGCGGAGTCTGGTCCCAGTCGAACTCGAACTTCCAGAGGCCCGTGCGCCCCGCGCCCAGGGAGAACTCCTGGTCCTGCCGGCCCCACTTGGACCCCAGGAACTCGGCCGAGTAGCCCTCGTCCGAGGTGAAGAACCTCAGCTGAAGATTCTGGAGGAAGGGGCCCGCCTCGATGTCGCGGTACTCCTCGAACTTGGCCCGCTCTTTGTTCTTGGGCCCGTCGCTGAGGAAGAACTGGCCTCCCGCCTCCACGCTGCCCTCGACGTTCATCCCGCCGACGCGAGTCTGGGCCACAGCGCTCCCGGCCACGGCCAGGACCATGACCATTGCCAGGAGAAACTCTGCCGCTCTCGCCGGTTTCATCCTTGCCTCCTAGCGCGTGAAGAATTTCCCTGACGGGTGGTTGGAGCCATGGATGTTGGCGTGGCAGTTCAGGCATTGCCGGCCCATCACGAATCTGAGCGTTCCCGTGTCGCCCCGGCCGTCCGGGTAGGATCCATGCGGCCCCAGGATGTGGCACGACTGGCAGAGCCGTGGCTTGGCGGTCTTGAGCATGTTCTCGTGGTTCGAGCCGTGCGGGTCGTGGCAGTTCGAGCAGTTCTCCGGGACCGGCGCGTGCGTCCAGAGGAACGGCCCGCGCTTCTCGGCGTGGCAGGCATAGCAGGTCTCGTTGAGCCCGTTCTCCTTGAGGAGGCTGGCCGTGACCGTGCCGTGCGGGTTGTGGCACGACGTGCAGGTCATCTTCCCTTCGCGGAGCGGCATGTGCGAGGAGCGCATCGTCGCCGCCCGCTTCTGCAGGTGGCACGTGCCGCAGGTCTCGATCTCGGTCGCCTTGGCGAGGCTGTGGCGCGGCGAGACGTCCTCCATCACCTTGTGACAGTTCGTGCAGGCCACGTCGCGCGCCTCGTGGGCGCTCCCCTTCCAGAGGAGGTGGGGCCCCTTCGAGTGGCATGTCGTGCACATCTCGTTGCGCTTCGCAACGGGCGTTGGGTCGTTCTTGGCGAAGGTGATCATGCCGCCCACGCCCCTGCCGCCGCCCGCCTCGACGTGCTTCTGGCCGGGCCCGTGGCAGCTCTCGCAGGCAAGGCGCTCGCGCATGTTGCGCGGCTGCTTGAGGAAGAGGCGGCCCATCTTGGTGTGCTCGAATCTCTCGAACTGGTCTGCGTGGCAGCCCTTGCAGGTCTCGGCGCCGACGTAGCCGGCGGGGAGCTCGGTCCCCGCGCCAGGCGCCGTGGGCTGCTGGGCGGGGGCGGGCCAAGGCTTGACGAGCACGACGACCGCCACGAAGGCGAGCGCCGCGCCGACGATCAGACCGAAGAACGTCTTCCGCTCCATGCACGACGCTCCTTGCGCTCCCGGCTCCTGTCCCGGGGAGCGACCCCTCGGACGCGGAGGGAAACTAATCCGGAAACCCGCGGGATGGCAATAGCGCGTTCGCACTACGTCGCGAATTGAGGCGTTTGGACCAACGCGGCACCAAACAAATGCTCAGATTCTGAGCGGTGTCTGGCGCGTCAGCGGACAGGCGGGTTTTGGAACCCCGACGCCTGAGAGAGCTCCTCGAGCGGCGACGGCGAGCGCCCGTCTCATGCCGTCAGCTCATTTTTTGTGGCACTTCTCGCAGTTCGCCTTGTCGTCCACCGTGAACACCACCACGCCACCCGCGCTCGCCAGCGCCTTCCCGGTGTGACAGACGCCACACTGCTCGCCCGCTTTCATCGTCTCCATGGTGAGCGGGCCCGTGGCGCCCTTCTTCATCTTGAAGACCTTGATGTGGCAGGCGTTGCACTGCTCGAGCTTTGCGCGGTGCCGCTCGTGGCTGAAGGTGACGGGCCCGGGACTGTCCTTGGCCCCCTCGAACGTGAAGTCCGGGGGGACCTTGATCTGGGCGGTGGCCAGGGTCACGACCGCCAGGACCATCGCGAAGCCGACGACGAGCACCAGAGTCCACCCGCTTGCCATTCGCACGGTCTTCTCCTCCTCGTGTCGATGCACCAAGCCAAACGACCTGCCGCTGGCGCGGCCTCACTTCGTCGGGCTCGCAGTGTACCCGAGATACGTGAGCGCGATGACGTAGACAATCAGGCCGATCCCGATCCACGTGAAGAGCCGGCTCGGCGCGCCGCACGCCGTGCGCCGGTCGAGGAACGGCACGAGCAGCAGGAACAGCCCGCCCAGGCCGAAGCCGACGATGCCGACGACCTCCCCCTCCACGCCGAGGATGTGGCTCGGCAGGTACTTGAGCGTCTGGAACATGAACATGAAGTACCACTCGGGCTTGATGCCGATCGGCGCCGACGCGAACGGGTCGGCCTTCTTGCCGAGCTCCGCCGGGAAGAACGCCGCGAGCGCGGCGAGGAGGGCGAGCGCGCAGAGCCAGCCGACGACGTCGCGCAGGAGGAAGTTCGGGACGAACGGCGTGGTCCGCGGCGCCGCCCCGCTCCGCTCCACCGACGGCGGGACGCTCATGCCGTGCTTCTGCACCAGGAAGAGATGGAGCCCGAGGAGCGCGGTGACGAGCAGCGGCAGGACCGCCACGTGGATCCCGTAGAACCGGGTGAGCGTGGCGCCGGTGACCTCGTCGCCTCCGCGCAGGAGCCGCAGCAGGAACGCGCCGACGAGCGGGAGCACGCCCGTGATCTCCGTACCGACCTTCGTCGCGAAGAACGCGAGCTCGTTCCACGGCAAGAGGTAGCCGGTGAAGCCGAAGGCGAGCGCGAGGCCGAGGAGCGCCATCCCCGAGAACCACGTCACCTCGCGCGGGGGACGGTACGCCTTGAGGAGCAGCACGCTGAACAGGTGAACGAACACGGTGAAGATCATGAGGTTCGCCGACCACGCGTGGATCGACCGGATCAGCCAGCCGAACTCGACCTCCGCCATCAGGAACTGGATAGACTCGTACGCTTCCTCGGCGCTCGGCCGATAGTAAAAGAGGAGGAGGATGCCCGTGGCCACCTGGATCGCGAAGAGGAACAGGGTCATCCCGCCGAAGTAGTACCAGACTCCGTGGCGGTGGACGGGCACCCGCTTCTTCTTGGCGAGGTACTCGAAGTCGGCGAGGCCGATGCGCTCGTCGAGCCAGGCCCGGAGCCTTCCGCGGGGCGCGCCCGGCACGGCCATCTCAGGTGCCCTTGCTCACCACGATCTGGCTCCCTCGTACATTGACGACGAATTTGTCGAGCGGACGCGGAGGCGGACCGGCGATGTTCTGGCCGTTCAGATCGAAGTGCCCGTTATGACAGGCGCACCAGATGTGGCCGATGTCGGGGCGGAACTGTACGGTACAGTGGAGATGGGTGCAGACAGCGGAGAACGCCCTCAGCTCTCCCGACGGCGCCCGGACCAGGATGGCGGGGCTATTGCCGAACTTGAAGATCTGCCCCGTGTTCGGCTTGACGTCGTCGGGCTTGATCGAAAGCTTCACGCTCGCCGCCATCGACTCCTCGACCTTCGGGGGAACCAGGTACCGGGCGACGGGATAGAACACCGAGACGAGGAACGCCGCCAGGCTCGTGCCGAGCAGCCAGTTGATGAACCCCCTCCGGCCCGTGCCGGGCTCCAGCGACAGCGAAGTCACCGCTTGCCTCCGGGATCCGTGCGTTCGGTGCGGGACTGCGGCGGGCGCTCGCGCTGGCGGATCTTGAGCACCAGACCCGCGATCAGCACCAGGATGATCGCGAGCGACACGCCGAGCCCCTCGCGGCGGAACCGAAGCTCCTCGAGCGCCCGCTCGCCGCGCGCGTACGCTTTGGCACTGATCGCGAACCCGACGTCGGCTTCCTTCTTCAGGGCGTCCAGACTGAACGCGTGGACTGCGGTGCGCGCCTTGACGATCGCGTCGTTGGCGCCGTTCAGCTCGAAGCGCGCCTGGCTCACCTCCATGCCCGCGCGCTCCGCGCGCTCGACGATCGCGCGCGCACGCTCCTGCTCGCCGCGCATCGTGTCGATGAGCCTCCGGATCTCGACCGCCGCCGTGCCGCCCTTGTCGCCCGTCGAATGACACGTGCTGCAGACCGCCTTGCCGCCGAGCCCCACCATCTCGACGCTCGCCGGCTCGACGTCGTGGTTATTGTGGCAGGTCATGCAGCCGGGCACGCCCATCTGGGCGAACGCTTTGGCGTGCACGCTCTTCGCGAACAGCTCCCCCATCACGGTGTGGCACTGTCCGCAGACGTTGCCGACCCAGCCGACGCCGGGCGGTGCTGCACCGTGATTGCCGTGGCAGCTGTTGCACGTCGGCGCCGAAAGGTCCCCCT
>JBGPIS010000027.1:0-12556 GCA_041484965.1 Methylomirabilia bacterium | reverse complement strand
GGTCAGGATCACCAGGGAGGGGTACGCTTTCAGGTTCCGTCCTGAGGGGGTGCCCCTTCAGCTTTTGTACTCGATCTTCCTTTTGGCGTTCTCCAGGAAATCGAGCCTCTCACGAGCCGCCCGCTTCAAGAGTGCAGAGCAACCTGTCCTGTTGGGACTGAGCACCCGCTCGAGCTTCCGCTGCTCGTAGAGGTAGCGGACGAGGCAGGCGAAATCCCCATCGGCATTACGCTGCGGCGGTCTCCGTCATGGCTGCCGCCCGGCAGGAAGGCTTGCTCACCGGTGTCGGCAGATCACGAACGAAGCACCGCACATCACCGAGGTGCTCGTAGCGCTCGACGTGCGCCGTCAGATCCGCCCTCGCCAGATCGATGCCGAGCCAACGAAGCGCCGCCTCGGTGAGCAGGAGATACGCCCGCTTCCGCTCAAGGCCGTTCTTCAGCAGAGACGATGCGCGAGGATGACGTCGACGCCGGCCAGCTGGCCGCGGCCGCCGACCAGCTGCCGGAGGAAGCGCCCATGGTGGGCGACGATCTTGAGATCCAGATTCGCGACGCTCCGGCAGACGCCACAGGCGCAGGAATCGTCCGCCTCCATCTCCCGCTGGCGATCCTTGAAGGCGACGAAGGCGCTGTCCAGCACGTCGAGCAGCCTCGCCGGCGGCACGACCACACCGTCGGGCCCGACGGCAAAGATGGCATCGCCCTCCACCTCCTGGATCTCCAGCGGCGGCGCCAGCCGCCCCATGACGGCCTCGAGCAGTGCGGCGATGATCTGAGGCCCGTGCTCGAGCTCGGTCGCCGTGACGAATTCGGTGAACCCGGAGATGTCAGCCAGCACCAGGACGCCGTCTTGCGTGTAGGTCTTCATATCTGTTGAGACACCGGAACGGGCGCGATGTGAAAGCCGTCACCCCGAGTGTCAGATCGCCTAAGTCCTACGGAGACGCCTCGTCCTGATCTCGGCGATCTTGCGGTCGCGGTCGCTGGCCAGCCTCTCCAGGTCGCGCTCTTTGGGGGCGTCGTCGGACATCGTTCGCACAGTGGAACAGGGTGTCGCGGGGGCTCGCCCGCGCCCGGCCCGATGCGGTAGAGTCGGAAGCACGAGAGGGGAGAGGGATGGATCGCCGGACTTGACACGGCGTCGGCGACGCAGTGTCATGGCGGTCGAACCGGGAGGTGCTGATGCGCTCTGATCGCGTGCTCGCGACCACCGATTTCCACACGGCCGGGATCGGGATGCGGCTCCTCACGAGCGGCCTCGGACGTCTGCCGGGAGCCACGATCGGGGAGAAACGCCGCTGGTTCGAGGAGCATCTGGACCATATCCGGACGGGCCTCTGTCTCGAGCCCCGCGGCCATCGGGGCCTCCTGATCGCAGTGATGACCGAACCGGTAACGCCCGGCGCGCACTTCGGGCTCTTCTTCATGTACCCCCGCGGCTATTACGTCTCGTGCGGCGAGGGCACCATCGGCGCGGCGACCGTGGCGCTCGAGACAGGGATGGTCGAGCGCCAGGGCACGGAGACCAGGGTCACCGTCGACACCGAGACCGGAGCCGTGGAGACCGTCGTCCGCTCGGAGGGCGACCGCGTCCGGGCGGTCACGCTCAAGTGGACGCCCTCCTTCGTGGCTCTCGCCGATCAAATCGTCGAGGTCGAGGGCGTCGGCGAGGTGCCACTCGACATCGCAGTCGGCGTCGGGAACGTCTTCGCCGTCGTGGAGGCGGGGCGCGTGGGCGTCGCGGTACGGCGCGAGCAGGTCAAGAAGATCGCGCAGCGGGGGATGGCGGTCCGCGAGGCGGTCAACGCGCAGCTCCACGTGGAGGTCCCGGGGCTGGGCAAGACGAGCGTGGACAACGTCCTCGTCCACGAGCTGCCCGACGCCCACCGCGTGTCGCCGAACGCGCTCGTGTGGGGCCCGGGCCAGGTCGACGCCGCGCCCTGCGGGTCGGGCACGTGCGCGCGCATGGCGCTCTTCCACCACCGTCGCCTCATGGCTGTCGGATCGACGTTCGTCAGCCGGGGGTTGCTCGGGCTCGACTTCATCGGTCGGATCGCGGGGGAGACCGCCGTGGACGGGCGGCCCGCGATCCTTCCGGAGGTCACCGGCACCGCCTACCTCACCGGCTTCAGTCAGTTCCTGTTCGATCCCGATGACCCGGTCCGGGCCGGCTACCTCCTCGAGGCGTGACGCCATGAAGACCCTGGTCCTGGGCGGCGGCGTCGTCGGCGTCACCACCGCGTACTTCCTGGCCAAGGCGGGCCACGAGGTCACGGTCGTCGAGGAGAAGGACGCTCTCGGGCTCGAGGCCACCGCCGCCAACGCCGGGATCATCGCGCCCGGTCACTCCTTCGCGTGGGCGTCGCCGCGCGCGCCGCGCATGCTCTGGCAGTCGCTGCGGGGCGCGGAGACGGCCATCCGCGTGCGGCTGACGTCCGACGTCGGGCTCTACGCGTGGGGCCTCCGCTTCCTGCGCGAGTGCACGGCGGCGCGCGCGCGCCGCAACACGCTGATCAAGCTCCGTCTCTGCCAGTACAGTCAGGCGGTGATGAACGAGTTGGTGCAGGCCGAGCGGCTCGAGTACCACGCGGTCAGCAAGGGTGCGCTCTACCTCCATCGCGACCCGGCCGAGCTCGAGGCAGGCATCAAGAAGATGGCGCTCCTCGCCGAGCACGGGCAGAAGCAGGAGATCCTCGACGCGAACGCGGTGGCCAGGCTCGATCCCGTCTTCGAGCCGGTCAAGGCAAAGATCGCCGGCGCCATCCATGACCTCGGCGACTCGAGCGGCGATGCGCGCGTGTTCGTGGAAGAGCTGGCACGGATCTGTCGCGACAAGCACGGCGTCGCCGTGAGGCTCGGCACCCGCGTGATGGTCCTCCGGGCGGCGGGCGATCGGATCGACGGGGTGGAGACCACCGGCGGCATGCTGACCGCTGACAACTACGTGCTCGCGCTTGGTGTGGGGGCGCCGATCGTCGCGCGCACCGCGGGGGTGAGCCTGCCGATCTATCCGGCCAAGGGCTACTCGTCGACGTTTCCCCTCAAGCCGGGCGGTCTGCCGCCCACGATCCCCGGCGTCGACGAGAAGTGGCTGGTCGGCTGGTCGCGGCTCGGCGACTGGCTGCGTCTGACGTCCACCGCGGAGTTCGCCGGCTACGACTGGGGCTGGACGCCGCGCGACTTCAACAACATTCGGAGCCTGGCAAGCGATCTCTTCCCCGACGCCGCCGATTACGATCGCGGGCAGTACCGGGCGTGTCTGCGGCCGATGACCCCCGACGGGCCGCCGATCCTCGGCCTCGGCCGCCACCGCAACCTCTTCTTCAACTGCGGTCACGGCCACATGGGCTGGACGATGGCGTGCGGCACCGCCCGCATCGTCACCGACCTCATGACCGGGCGCATGCCCGAGCTCGATCTGGAGGGGCTGACCGTCCGGCGGTGACGAGGTGAAGTGAGTCCGCCTCCGCTCGCCTACTTCTCCCCGAGGTACCTCTTGCGCACGAGGTCAGAGCGCAGGAGGTCGGCGGCGGCATCGTGCAACACGATGCGCCCGGTCTGGATGACGTAGCCGCGGTGCGCCACGCGGAGCGCCATCCGGGCGTTCTGCTCGACGAGCAGGATCGTCGTCCCCTGGCGGTTGATGTCCTGGACGATGCGAAAGATCGTCTCGACGAGGATCGGCGACAGGCCCATGGACGGCTCGTCGAGCAGGAGCAGGTTCGGCCGCGCCATCAGCGCGCGGCCGATGGCGAGCATCTGCTGCTCGCCGCCAGAGAGCGTCCCGCCCTTCTGCGCGACGCGCTCGCGCAGGCGCGGGAAGAGCGTGAAGACGCGCTCGAGGTCGCGCGCGATGCCATCGCGGTCCGGGCGCGCAAAGGCTCCGAGCTCGAGGTTCTCGAGCACCGTCATGCGCGGGAAGATGCGCCGGCCCTCCGGCGACTGCGCGATGCCCAGGCGGACGATGCGATCGGTGGCCAGGGTGTCGAGGCGGTGACCGTTGAAGCTCACGGTGCCACGCCGCGGTCGGACGGTGCCGAGGATCGTCCGGAGGGTCGTCGTCTTCCCGGCGCCGTTGGCGCCGATGAGCGTGACGATCTCGCCGGGCTGGACGGACAGCGAGAGGCCGCGCAGCGCCCGGATGTTGCCGTAGTAGGTGTGGACGTCGGCAAGCTCGAGCACGCCGGCTACCGCGGGGAGCTCCGGGCCGCGAGCTCCTGCTCGTAGCCGGTGCCGAGATAGGCCTCGATCACGCGGGGATGACGCTGGATCTCCGCCGGCGTGGCCTCGGCGATGCGCGTGCCGTAGTCGAGCACGGTGATGCGGTCGGAGATCCGCATGACGACCTGCATGTCGTGCTCGATCAAAAGCACCGATAGCGAGAGCTCGCGGCGCAGCAGTCCGATCAGGTCGGTCAAGATCTCCGTCTCGCGCGGGTTCATCCCCGCCGTCGGCTCGTCGAGCAGGAGGAGCCGAGGCTCGGTCGCCAGCGCGCGGGCGATCTCCAGTCGCCGCTGGTCGCCGTACGGCAGGTTGCGGGCGATGTCGTCCTCCTTGCCGCCCAGGCCCACGAACGCGAGGAGGGCGCGCCCTCGCTCGCGCGCCCGGCTCTCTTCCGCCCTCACCGACGGCGGCCGGAGCACGGCCCCCACCACGGTCGCGGCCAGGCGGCAGTGCTCGCCGACCAGGACGTTTTCGAGCACGGTCATATACGGGAAGAGGCGGATCGACTGGAAGGTGCGGGCGATGCCGCGAGCGACGATCGCGTTGGGCCGGAGCCCGACCAGGCTGGCGCCCTCGAAGGTGATGCGGCCGCCGTCGGGCCGGGTGAGGCCGGTCACCACATTGAAGAACGTGGTCTTGCCCGCGCCGTTGGGGCCGATCAGCCCGATGATGGCGCCGGGCGGGACGACGAGGTCGACCTCATTGAGGGCGACGACCCCGCCGAAGCGCTTGGTGACGCCCCGCACGTCGAGGAGCGGCGCCGCCTCTGGGGCGGCGACACCGGGCGCCATGCGCTCCCGCAGCCAGCCCGGAACGGCCTCGACGCGGGGTGAGGGCGACGGCTCCGAGACGATCGGATCGTCGGTCTCGTCGGCGCCGGCGGCGACGGGGCTCACCCGGCTCCCGGCCAAGCCCTGGGGCCGCAGCAGCATGACGAGGACGAGTCCGAGACCGAAGAAGAACCATCGCCAGAGGGTGAGGTCGCTCGACGCGAGTGCCTGCACCCCGGCCGTCCGCCCGACCCAGCGAACGAGGAACGTGCTCTGAGACAGCACGATCCGGTCGAAGACCGTGATGAGCATCCCGCCGAGGACCACGCCCTTGAGGCTGCCGGCGCCGCCGAGGACGACCATGCAGAGCAGCATGATCGACACCTGGAACTCGAACGCGCCCGGCGTGATGGCCTGTAGCTTGGCGGCGTAGATGGACCCCGCGAACCCCGAGAACGAGGCGCCGAGGGCGAACGCGAGCAGCTTCGTCGAGACGGGATTGACGCCGGTGCAGTCGGCGGCCGTCTCGTCCTCGCGGATGGCCATCCAGGCGCGGCCCAGGCGGGAGTCGCGCAGCCGGTTCATCGCCCACAGCGAGGCGGCGCCGATGACGAGGATCAGGAAGTACCAGGGCACCGGGTCCGTCTCGAACGGCACGCCCGGCAGGTACGGGCGGCCCACCGGATTCACGCCGTTCTCGCCGCCGGTGAGGTTGAGCCGCTCGATCGGTCGCCACCCGCCGATCTCGACGGTGATGTCGCCGAGGTTGCGGATCGCCACCGGGATGATCTCGCCGAACCCGAGCGTGATGATCGCCAGGTAGTCCCCGCGCACCCGCAGCGTCGGCGCGTCGATCGCCAGCCCGAGGAGCGCCGACACCGCCGCCGCCACCCAGATGCACAGCCAGAAGCTCCAGGGGTGCCCGTAGAGCGGGGAGCCGAGGACGGGGGAGTTCAGGAGCCCCATCGTGTAGGCCCCGATGGCGAAGAACGCCGCGTAGCCGAGGTCGAGGAGGCCCGCGTACCCGACGACGATGTTGAGGCCGAGGGCGAGCAGCACGTAGATCATCCCGTCGGACACGGCGTGGACCGTCTGCAGTCCGACGGCCCGATCGACGAACGGGTACAGGAGTAGACCCACCACCAGCGCCGCCCGTCCCATCGCGCGGCGAGCGTTCCCCGTCACGTGCTCAGGCCTTGTCGGCCGCCCGCTCGCCCAGCAAGCCGTGGGGCCGGAACACGAGGACGAGGATGAGGATCGAGAAGACGATCGCGTTGGTCCAGCGCGCCGAGATGTACTGGTCGCTCCACGCCGACAGGAGTCCGATGACGAGGCCGCCGAGGGCGGCGCCCCCCATGCTGCCGATGCCGCCGAGCACGGCCGCGGTGAAGGCGCGGAGCCCCGCCTGGTAGCCCATCCACCACTGGCCGATGTTGTAGTACATGCCCTGGATCAGCCCCGCCGCT
The DNA here is from genome assembly GCA_041484965.1 of Methylomirabilia bacterium. GTDB lineage: Bacteria > Methylomirabilota > Methylomirabilia > Rokubacteriales > CSP1-6 > JBGPIS01. The sequence continues at coordinate 6,094 of JBGPIS010000027.1, read as the reverse complement.
CCCGCCAGGGCGCCGCCGACGAAGAACGTGACGAGGATCGTGCGCTCGACGTTGATGCCCATCGCCTGCGCGGTCTCGCGGTCCTGCGCCGTCGCTCGCATGGCCTTGCCCCACCGGGTCCGCGTCACGAAGTAGTGGAGGGCCAGCATCAGCGGAACGGTGGCGCACACCACCAGGACGTCCTTGGTGGTGACGAAGATGGCGGAGTCGAGGCCGAACCACTCACGCAGGATCTCGACGGACGGGAAGACGTCGGGGTAGGCGATGGGCGCCGGCCCCATCCAGAGCAGGGCCGCGTTCTCGAGCATGAACGACACGCCGATCGCCGTGATGAGCGGCGCCAGCCGCGTCGAACGCCTGAGCGGCCGGTAGGCCACCCGGTCGATGGCGACGTTGAGGGCCGCCGTGGTGAGCATCGTGAGCAGGAAGACCAGCGGGAGCAGCGTGACGAGCTGCCAGCCGGTCAACGGGGTGGTGACGCCGAGCAGCGTGAACCAGGCGAGCGAGATGAACAGGCCCAGCATGAAGACGTCGCCGTGCGCGAAGTTGATCAGCTCGATGATGCCGTACACCATCGTGTAGCCCAGCGCGATCAACGCGAAGACGGCGCCCCGGGTGAGGCCGTTGATCGTCTGCTGTACGAGGACTTCCCACCACGTCATTTGAACGTCAGGGGCCCCGAAATGGCCCCCGACACCCCCCGCGCTCGGAGACGCCCCGGCGAAGCCGGGGCGCCCCTCGATGTGGCACGGTTACGCGAGGCTGGTCTCGATCTGGAACGTGCAGCCGATCGGCGTGTGCGCCTTCACCACCTTGAAGCCGGACATGGTGTCGTAATCGACGTCACCGTTCTCGTCGAAGCTCCACTTGCCGTTGATCCCCTCGAAGTTCTTCGTGGCGGCGATGGCCTTGCGCACGGCCTCGCGCTTCTCGGTCACGTCCTTGGCCTTCTCGATCGCCGGCGCCGACCGCTTGATGGCGTCGAGGATGACGCGGGTGCCCTCGGCGGCGTAGAGCGCGTACGACGTCGGCTCCTTCCCGAACTTCGTCTTGTAGGTCTCGTAGGTCTTCGCCCCGACGCCTCGCATCTTCTCGAACGGCAGGCCGGCGAAGGTGATCCGCATGTCGGTCCCCAGCGCGGCGTCGCACGTCGCGCTCTTGAGCAGCTCCTCCTCGAGGAGGCCGTCCGGCCCCATGAAGCGGGTGCGCGGCGCCGTGAGGCCGACCTCTTTCATCTGCCGGATGACGACCTGGGCGCCGGTCTCGATCACGCCGCCCAGATAGACGAGGTCGGCGCCGGAGGCGCGGATCTTCGTCAGCACCGGCTTCTGGTCCGGCTGCTTCCAGTCGATGCCCTCGTTGGCGACGACAGGCAGCCCGATCTTCTTGGCGGTGGCCTCGAAGACGTCGGCGATGCCTTTGCCGTAGAGCTCCTGGTCGTTGAGGATGTAGACCTTCTTGACGCCGAGCCGCTTGGCCCACTTGGCGCCGACCGCGCCCTGGATGTCGTCGGCCGGGACCGGTCGGAAGTAGTTCACGAAGCCACCCGGACGGTAGATCTCCGGCTCGCCGGGAGCGGCGCCACGCTTCTTCGTGAGCCCGGGGTAGGTGTTGGCCGGCGTGACCTGGGCCATGTGGGCGCGGTTGGTGATGGGGATCGACACCTTGGCGGCGCCGGAGTTGTAGGTGCCGATGTACACGATGGCGAGCGGGTCGCCGACGGCCTTGTTCGCGTTCTCGGCCTCGACGGCGCCGTCCCACTTGCCCGTCTGCGGCGAGGCGTCGTCCAGGTTCACGACCTCGAGGCAATAGCCGGCGACGACGCCGTTGACCTCGGCGACTGCGAGGTCGACGCCGTTCTTCATGCCGGTGCCTTCGGGCACCATCGCCCCTTGCATCGGCCATGACGTGTAGAGACGGAGCTTTCCCTTCGGGCATTGCTGAGCGGCGACGTCGCCGCTGGCGACGGCCACTGCGAAGAGCACGACGGCGACCGCGGCGATCCGCGAGAGTCTCATGGCTGGTCCTCCCTGCTCGGCGCTATGATTGGCCCCTCGATCGAGATGGGCGGTATGAGACTATGGCTGCTCGTTCATTGTCAACCAGGGTGAGGACATGGCGCGACCGCGCGTGATCTACGAGGCAAAGCCGGGCTCGGCGCTGGAGGTCGACCGGGACTTCTACGCGCGCCTCGCCCGCGGGACCGCCAGCCGGACACTCGTCGAGCGGTTCGTCGTCCCTCGACGTTCGGGCCGGGCGTGGCCGGTGCGGGCCGGCCAGATCTTCCGCATCGTGGCCGTCGAGGGGCCCCAGGTGGCGGACCTCAACGTCTGGAGCCTCGCCAACCCCCGGGAGCGCTTCTGGGCCGCGCGTACGCGCCAGCTTCAGCAGGCGCATCTCACGACGTTCGATCGCCTCTGGTCGTGCCTGCCGTATCTGCGGCCGATGCTGACCATCACCGCGGACACGATTCAGTACGGTCGCGACGAGGACGGCGCCGGGTGCCACGATCTGCTCGGCACCCGCTGCGATCCCTACGTGCACAAGCTGCTCAACGGCGAGGAGTTCGATCTCTGCTGCCACTCCAACCTCGTACGGGCGGTGGCCCCGTACCACCTGACCGAGCTCGACGTGCACGACGTGCTCAACGTCTTCCAGGTCACCGGCCTCACCGCCGACGGCCGCTACTTCGTGAAGCCGAGCCCGGCGAAGGCCGGCGACTTCATCGAGTTCTTCGCCGAGATCGACGTGCTCGCGGCGATCTCGGTGTGCCCGCACGGCGACCTCTCGGTGCCCGTGTGGGGCCAGTCGGCAGGCGATCCACTGGCCACGTGCCGCCCGCTCGGCGTGGAGATCTGGCAGCCGGCCCCCGACTTGCTTGTCGGCTGGAGCTCGCCGCCGGCGTCGGATTACCGAGGAGGTCACGGGCTGCGTGAGCCGTGAGGGGGGAGGAGCGGCGGTGACGACCGAGCTGGTGACGATTCCTGCCCGGCGCGGCAAGGCGGCGCGGGTCAGCGCCGGCCAGCGCATCCGCGTCGTGAACACTCACGGGACCCAAGTGGTCGACGCCTGGGCGTTCAACGCGCGCGACGTGACGGAGTGGATGGCGATGGAGGCCAGCCGCGCCTGGTTCATGAAGCTGGCGGCCGCCGTCGGCGACACGTTCGTGACGAACCGGCGGCGCCCGATCCTGACGCTGGTCGAGGACACCTCGGGATGCGCCCACGACACGCTCATGGCGCCGTGCGATCCGCACCGCTACGGACTGCTCGGCGTCGAGGGCTATCACGACAACTGCCGGGACAACCTGCACGCCGCCCTGGCGGAGCTGGGCCTCACGATCCCGGCGACGCCGCCGTCGCTCAACCTCTTCATGAACATCCCGTGGACGGCGGACGGCCGCCTGGCCTGGGGCGAGCCGGTGTCGACGCCCGGCAGCTACGCGCTCTTCCGCGCCGAGATGGACCTCGTGATCGCCTTCTCCGCCTGCCCTCAGGACATCCTGCCGATCAACGGCCTCACCGGTCGGACGACCGAAGCTCACTTCAGCGTGGAGTAGCGAGGTCAGGCGTCCTCGACCAGGCCCAGGGCCCGGGCCACTCGCTCGGCGGTGATCGGCAGGCGCGTGATGCGCGCGCCGGTGGCGTCCTCGACGGCGTTGGCGATGGCGGCGGCCGGCGGGCCGATGGGCGGCTCGCCGATGCCGCGGGCGTTGAAGGGGCCGAGGCCCTCGCCGGACTCGACGACGATGGGTTCCACGTCGGGCACGTCGGCGGCCGTCGGGATCAGGTAGGTCGCGAAGGACGTCGTGAGATTGATCCCGTCCTCCACGACGATCTCCTCCATGAGACCGTAGCCCAGGCCCTGAACGGCACCGCCCTGGATCTGGCCCTCCACGGATTGAGGATTGATGGCGCGGCCCACGTCGTGGGCGGCCGCGTACCCGAGCACCCGCACGACCCCGGTCTCGGTGTCGACCTCCACCTCGGCCGCGTGGGCGCCGAAGGTGTAGTCGGGGAACACCTTGCCCGAGCCCTTCGCCAGATCGACGGGCTCGCCGGCCGGCGCGTGGTAGACGCCCAGGTGGCTGCGCGGGACGCCGGCGCGCGCGCACTCGCGCAGCAGGTCGGGCATCGCCAGCGTTCGGCCGTCGGCCGCCACCACGCGGTCATCGGCCATGTCGAGATCGGCGGCGTCGCCACCCAGCATCGCCGCGGCGACCCGCAAGAGCTGAGCGCGAAGCTCCCGCGCCGTCTTCAGCACTGCGTTGCCCGACATGTAGAGCTGGCGGCTGGCCGTCGTGGTGCCGGCGAGCGGCGTCAGCGCGCTGTCGGAGATGTGAACGGAGATGCGCTCCAGGCTCACGCCGAGCACCTCGGCCGCGATCTGGCAGAGCGAGGCGGCCTGGCCGCCGCCCACGTCGGGCGCGCCGCAACGGACGACGAGGCTGCCGTCCATCTCGAAGCCGACCCAGGCGCTCGCCCAGTCGTGCAGCCAGACGATGCGTCCGTACGGCTGGAAGTTGCAGGCCAGACCGCGGCCCACCCTGACGTGGGGCGCGCGCGGCGGCCTCGGCGGGCCCAGCGCGGTCCACGCTCGCTCGCACAGCTCGGGGAGCGCGACGTGAGTCTCGATCACCTGGCCGACGGGGAGCGTATCGCCACGCCGGAGAGCGTTCGTGCGGCGGATCTCGAGCGGGTCGAGGCCGAGGGCGCGCGCCACGCGGTCCATCTGAGACTCGTAGGCGAAGACGGTCTGCATGGCGCCGAACCCGCGCATGGCGCTGGTCGGGGGATTGTTGGTGTAAACCACGCGCGCCTCGACCTCGACCGCGGGGACGCGATAGGGCCCGGCGGCGGTTACCGTCGAGTAGAGCAGCACGAGCGCAGAGAGGTACGCGTAGGCGCCGGCGTCGGCGAGCAGCTCGATCTGCTGAGCGACGATCTCGCCGGTCGCGGCGGCGCCCGTCCGGTAGCGCATGCGGTACGGGTGGCGCTTGGCGCGCGACAGCAGCGACTCCTGGCGTGTCCACACCATCTTCACCGGGCGTCCCGTCTTGAGCGCGAGCAGCCCGAGGTACGCCTCCACGGTGACGTCCTCCTTGCCGCCGAAGCCACCGCCCAGGTAGGTGCCGATGACGCGGACCCGGTTCTGCGGGACCTGGAGCACCTCGGCCACGTCCCGGAAGTGCTCGATGACTTGCGTCGAGAGCCGGATGGTGATGACGCCGTCGGAGTCGATCCACGCCACGCCGGACTCGGGCTCGAGATAGGCGGCGTCGACGAGCTGGGTCGTGTACTCGCCCTCGACGACCACGGCGGCGCCCGCCAGCGCGCGCGCGACGTCCCCGCGGGCGATGCGCCACTGAGCGAGCAGGTTGCCCGCCTCGTGGACGTGCGGCGCCCCGGGCGCCAGCGCCGCCTCCGGCGTGAACACGCCGGGCGTTCGCTCGTACTCGACCTCGATCGCCTCGACGGCGGTCCGGGCCAGCTCCAGCGTCTCGGCCGCCACCAGCGCCACGGGCTCACCCTGGTGGCGGACGCGGTCTTCGGCGAGCACGTGGAGCGTCGCGCGGAGCGACCCGACGGCCGTGGTCTGGCCCGGGACGTCGGTCGAGAGCGTGTTGCGCGGGACGTCCTTTGCCGTCAGGATCACCGCGACGCCGGCCATGACCGCCGCGCGGGTCGTGTCGAGTCTGACGAGCCGCGCGGAGGGATAGGGCGAGCGAAGCACGGCGGCGTGGAGCATACCGGGCACCGCCCAGTCCGCCGCGTACGCCGTCGCCGCGACGACCTTGTCGCGGGCGTCGTGGCGCGGCACGGCGCGGCCGACGACGCGCAGCGCCTCGCGCGTGGTGACGGCGTCAGCCATCGCCGCCGCTTTCGCCTCGCACGTAGGCCTCGACGGCGTCGACGATCTTCGCGTAGCCCGTGCAGCGGCAGAGGTTGCCCTCGAGGGCGGCGCGGATCGCCGCGCGGTCGGGGCGCGGCTCGCGCTCGAGGAAAGCGAGGACGGTCAGGAGCATGCCGGGCGTGCAGAAGCCGCACTGCACGGCGCCGTGCCGCACGAAGGCCTTCTGCAGCGGGTGGAGGCC
>JBGPIS010000026.1:0-13039 GCA_041484965.1 Methylomirabilia bacterium | reverse complement strand
CTCCAACCACTCGCGATCCTCCAGGCTGACTCGCAACGCGCGCGCGGGTTTCCACATAATGAGGCACCGTAGCATGACCAGTGCGTATTGTAACTATATATCTGAGACAGGACACTAGCAACCGACCCGCGGTGAATGTGTCGGGTGCGCTGCGCCCGGCGGCGCCCAGAAGCTACGGGTCTCGCAGGGCTGCCCCGGCCTGCGGCGGAGTCGAGCGCGCATGAAGATCGTGTACTTCGACTGTCCGAGCGGGGCGGCGGGCGACATGATCATGGCGGCCCTGGTGGATGCCGGCGTGCCGCTCGACGCGCTGCGGACCGAGCTCCGGAAGCTCCCGCTCCACGGCTGGGAGCTCACCGCACGCGAGGTGCGGAAGGGCGCGTTCCGCGCCACGAAGGTGGACGTCCAGATCGACCGCCGTACGCATCAGGAGCATCGGTCGCTCGGCGACATCCTCGCGATCCTCGAGGGGAGTTCTCTCGCCCCCGCGATCAGGAAGACAGTGGCGAAGATCTTCACGCGCCTCGCGGACGCGGAAGCGCGGGCCCACGGTACGACGCGGGAGGCCGTCCACTTCCACGACGTCGGCGCCGTGGACGCGATCGTGGACGTGACGGGCGGCGTCATCGCGCTCGGGCTCCTCGGCGCCGAGGAGGTCCACGTGTCCGCGCTGCCGCTCGGCGGGGGCTTCGTGGACGGGCCGCACGGCAGGATCCCGGTGCCCGGTCCCGGCACGGCCGAGCTGCTCCGGGGCTTCCCGGTGGTGGACACGGGCGTCCGCGCCGAGCTCGTGACGCCGACGGGCGCCGCGATCCTGACGACGCTCGCCGCCTCGGCGGGCCGGATGCCGGCCATGACCGTCGAGGCGGTCGGCTACGGAGCAGGCACGATGGATCTACCCGACTCCCCCAACGTGCTCCGCTGCTTCGTGGGGGAGACGGCGGCCGGCGGCGGCGACGAAACGATCCTCCAGCTCGAGACGACGATCGACGACATGTCGCCCCAGCTCTACGAGCCGCTGGTCGAGCGCCTGTTCGAGGCGGGGGCCGTCGACGTGTTCCTGACGCCGGTGATCATGAAGCGGAGCCGGCCCGGCGTGGTGCTGACCGCGCTGTGCGCCCACGACCGGATCGACGAGATCGCGCGGGTTCTCTTCGAGGAGTCGCCGACGATCGGCGTCCGGTGGTCGGAGTGGCGCCGGACGCGGCTCGACCGGGAGACGGTGACGCTCACGACGGCCTACGGGGCGATCCCGTTCAAAGTCTCACGGCTCGGCGGGCGCGTCCTCACCGTCACGCCCGAGTTCGCCGAGGTGGCGCGGATCGCGCGGGAGAAATCGCTCTCGGTGCGCGAGGTCCTCGACCAGGCGCGCGCCGACGGCCGGCGCCTGCTTCACGATTGACAGGCCGCGCCCGAAGTCTTAGTCTCTGACCCGCCAGGCATCAGGGCCTACTCTCAAACCGCCGAATCCCGGAGGACGAGTCGTGAAAGTGCCAGTCAACGTGAAACTGCCAGTCAAGATGACGATCAACGGCCAGAGTGTCAGCCACGAGGTCGAGCCCCGCCTCCTGCTGGTCCACTACATCCGCGAGGTCGTGGGCCTCACCGGGACGCACGTGGGCTGCGACACAAGCCAGTGCGGGGCCTGTACGATCAGCCTGAACGGCCAGGCGGTGAAGGCGTGCAACATGTTCACGGTCCAGGCGGACGGCGCCAAGATCACGACGATCGAGGGCCTGGCGAAGAACGGGGAGCTCCATCCGATCCAGCAGGGCTTCTGGGAGAAGCACGGCCTCCAGTGCGGCTTCTGCACGCCGGGCATGATCATGGCCGCCCAGCAGCTGCTCCAGCGGTACCCGAAGCCGACGGAGGAGCAGATCCGCCACCAGCTCGAGGGCAACCTCTGCCGCTGCACGGGCTACCACAACATCGTCAAGGCCATCCAGTGGGCTGCCGAACACATGGCCGGGAAGAAGTGAGGGCGCGCCATGGCCACCACTGAGGAGCGGCTGTTCGGAAAGGCGATCAAGCGGCGCGAGGACCCGCGCTTCATCACGGGCCGCGGCACGTACGTGGACGACGTGAAGCTCCCCGGCATGACGTACGCCGCGTTCGTCCGGAGCCCGCACGCCCACGCGAAGATCAAGAGCATCGACGCGGCGACGGCAAAGAAGATGCCCGGCGTCCTCGCCGTCTACACGGGGCAGGACGTCAAGGTCGGCGGGCTGCCGTGCGGCTGGCTGCTGCCCGGCATCAAGGTGCCCGTGCGGCCCGCGCTGGCCCAGGGCAAGGCCCGCTACGTCGGCGAGCCCGTCGCGATCGTCATCGCGGAATCGGCGTACGCGGCGAAGGACGGCGCCGAGGCGGTGAAGGTGGCCTACGAGGCGCTCCCGGGCGTGAGCGACGGCAAGAGGGCGCATCAGAAGGCCGCGCCTCAGCTCTTCGACGAGATCCCGTCGAACGAGTGTTTCTACTGGACGATCGGCGACAAGGCGGCGACCGAGGCCGCGTTCAAGTCGGCCGCGACCGTCGTGAGCCAGCCGCTCCTCAACCAGCGGCTCATCCCGAACGCGATCGAGCCGCGCGCATGCGTCGCGTCGCACTCCGCGGCGACCGGCGAGCTGACGCTCTGGGTGACCTCGCAGAACCCGCACGTCCACCGGCTCCTGATGGCGGCGTTCGTCCTCGCGATCCCCGAGACGAAGATGCGCGTGATCTCCCCCGACGTGGGCGGCGGCTTCGGCTCGAAGATCTTCGTCTACAACGAGGAGGTCGTCGTCTCCTGGGCCGCGAAGGCGCTGGGCCGTCCCGTGAAGTGGACGGCCGAGCGACGCGAGAGCTTCCTGAACGACGCCCACGGCCGCGACCACGTGACCGAGGCCGAGATGGCGCTCGACCGGGACGGCAAGGTCACCGGCCTCCGCGTGAAGACCCACGCGAACCTCGGCGCGTATCTCTCGACCTTCGCGCCGCTGATCCCGTCCTACCTCTACGGGCCGCTGCTCTCGGGCGTCTACAAGATCCCCGCGATCTTCTGCGAGGTCTGGGGGATGCTGACGAACACGGCGCCCGTCGACGCGTACCGCGGCGCGGGCCGGCCGGAGGCGACCTACGTGCTCGAGCGCATGATGGACCGCGCGGCGCGCCAGCTGAAGCTGGACCCGGCCGAGCTCAGGCGGAGGAACTTCATTCCGAAGTTCACCGACGGGACGCCGTACCAGACGCCCGTCGCGTTCGCCTATGACAGCGGCAACTACGAGCCCGCGCTCAAGCGGGCGCTGGAGCTCTCCGGCTACGAGCAGCTGCGCCGTGAGCAGACCCCGAGCCGCGGGAAGGGCAGATACATCGGAATCGGCATCAGCACCTACATCGAGGCGTGCGGCCCGGCCCCGTCGGCGGTCGCGGGTGCGTTGGGCGCGCAGGCCGGGCTCTGGGAGTCCGGCCAGGTGCGCGTCGATCCGAGCGGCACCGTCACCGTCTTCACGGGCTCGCACTCTCACGGGCAGGGGCACGAAACGACGTTCGCCCAGCTCGCCGCCGACGAGCTCGGCATCCCGATGGAGCAGGTGGAGGTCGTCCACGGCGACACCGCACGGATCCCGTTCGGAATGGGCACCTACGGCAGCCGCTCGGCCTGCGTCGGCGGCAGCGCCATCGTGAAGTGTCTCGACAAGATCAAGGAGAAGGGACGGAAGATCGCCGCGCACCTCCTCGAGGCCAACGAGCAGGATCTCATCTTCGGCGGCGGCGCCTGGTCGGTCAAGGGCTCGCCCGACAAGAAGAAGGCGTGGGGCGAGGTGGCGCTCATGGCGTACCTCGCGCACAACATCCCCCAGGGCATGGAGCCGGGGCTCGAGGCGACGAGCTTCTACGACCCGGTGAACTTCACGTTCCCGTTCGGCGCCCACGTGGCCGTGGTCGAGGTGGACCCGGAGACCGGCAGCGTGAAGATCCTCAAGTACGTCGCGGTGGACGACGTCGGCAAGGTCATCAACCCGATGATCGTGGACGGCATGGTCCACGGCGGCATCGCCCAGGGCATCGGCCAGGCGCTCTGGGAGCACGGCGTGTACGCGGAGGACGGCCAGCTGCTCTCGGGCACGATGATGGACTACGCCCTGCCGAAGGCCGACGCGCTCCCGAGCTTCGTGACGGACCGGACCGTGACGCCGAGCCCGATCAATCCGCTCGGCGTCAAGGGCGCCGGCGAGACGGGGACGATCGCGTCCACGCCGGCGATCGCGAACGCGGTCATCGACGCGCTCGCGCCCTTCGGCGTCACGCACCTCGACATGCCGCTCACGCCGAACAAGATCTGGAAGGCCGTCGCGGCCGCCAAGAAGAGATAGAGGAGGCGCCAGGCATGTATCCCGCAGCGTTCGAGTACCACGCGCCGAAGAACGTCAAGGAAGCGCTCGGGCTCCTCGGCAAGCTGAAGGACGATGCCAAGATCCTGGCCGGCGGCCACAGTCTCATCCCGATGATGAAGCTCCGGCTTGCCCAGCCGAAGCACCTGATCGACCTCCGCAAGGTCCCGGGCCTCTCGGGGATCAAGGCGGACGGCAAGGCCCTCACGATCGGCGCGATGACGACCCACTGGGAGGTCGAGTCTTCGGCCGGAGTGAAATCGAAGCTTCCGGTCCTCGCCGAGGTCGCCGCGGTCATCGGCGACCCGGCGGTGAGGAACCTGGGGACGGTCGGGGGCTCGCTCGCCCACGCCGACCCGGCCGCCGACTGGCCGGCGGTGATGATCGCGCTCGGCGCCGAGTTCGTCGTCGAAGGCCGGAAGGGCAAGCGAAAGGTGAAGGTGGACGACTGGTTCAAGGGCCTGATGGCGACCGCGCTGAAGGACGACGAGATCCTCGTCCAGATCCGCGTGCCGTTGCTCCCGGCCGGGTCGGGCGCGGCCTACATGAAATTCCCACACCCGGCTTCGCGCTTCGCCGTCGTGGGCGTCGCGGCCGCCGTCACGCTCGACAAGCAGGGCGTGTGCGCCAACGCGAGCGTCGCCGTCACCGGCGCGGGCACCAAGGCGGTGCGCGCCAAGGGCGTCGAAGGCGCGCTCAAGGGCAAGAAGCTCGACGCCGCGGCGATCGAGGCCGCGGCGCAGAAGGCTGCCGAGGGCGTGGACGTGCAGGCCGACCTCCAGGGGTCCGTCGAGTACAAGTCGCACCTCTGCCGTGTCTTCGCCAAGCGCGCGATCACCGAAGCGGTGAAGCGAGCTGGCGGAAAATAGTCGGGGCTGGGACGACCAGGGGCCGGGGCCCCTCCTCGACCACGCTAGCCACCGACCCGTGAGGGGAAATCAGTCCGCGCTGTGCCCGAGTCCCGCCCAGAGGCTACGGGTCTCGGAGAGGCCCCGGCCCCTGGTCGTCCCAGCCCGTTCGCTTTCCTCCGCCGCTCCTCCTTCCGGATGATTGCGGCGGTTGTACTCGCCGCGGGGTTGGCGCGGCGGATGGGGCGGCAGAAGCTCCTTCTCCAGCTCCAGGGCAAGGCGGTCGTCCGCTGGGCCGTGGAGAGGATCGCGCCCCACGTCGATGACGTCGTCGTCGTGACGGGCCAGGACGACGCGGCGGTGCGCGAGGCTCTCGCCGGTCTCTCCGCGCGCTTCGCGGTGAACCCGACTCCGCAGGCAGGGCAGGGAAGCTCGATCGCCGTCGGCGTCGCCGCGCTCAAGCCGTGGACCCGGGTGGTCCTGATCGCGCTCGGCGATCAGCCGCGCGTCCCCGACCCGGTCGTCCCCGCGCTCCTCGACGCCTTCGCGCGTGGCGGGAAGGCGATCGTCGCGCCCGTCTACCGCGGCACGCAGGGGACGCCGGTGCTGTTCGCCGCGGAGTTGTTCCCCGAGCTCAAGCAGCTCACGGGCGATGTGGGCGCGCGCGCGGTCGTGAACGGAGCGCCGGAGCGCGTCGAGCGTGTCCTCTTCGACCTGCCGATGCCGCCCGACGTGGACACGCCCGAGGACTATGCGAAGCTTCATGTACAATGAATGACCATGCGTGAGGAGATCCGGAAGATCCAGGAGCTGATGGAGGCCGCGGAATACGTGACCGACGCGCCCGTCGCGACCTCCGTGCACCTCGCGATGCGCCTCCAGAAGCCGCTCCTCATCGAAGGGCCGGCCGGCGTCGGCAAGACCGAGGTCGCGAAGGTGCTGGCGCGGATGCTCGGGACGAACCTCATCCGCCTCCAGTGCTACGAGGGGCTCGACGTGTCGACGGCGCTCTACGAGTGGAACTATCAGAAGCAGCTCCTGCACATCAAGCTCGAGGAGACCGCGCACAACAACCGCCCGATGGGCGAGAAGGAGCACGAGATCTTCTCGGAGTCCTTTCTCCTCCGGCGGCCGCTGCTCCAGGCGATCACGCAGCAGCAGCAATCTCCGGTGCTCCTGGTCGACGAATGCGATCGCAGTGATGAAGAGTTCGAGGCCTTCATGCTCGAGGTCTTTTCCGATTGGCAGGTGACGATCCCCGAAATCGGGACGATCAAGGCCACGCACCCGCCGTATGTGATCATCACCTCCAACCGCACGCGCGAGCTCTCCGATGCGCTCCGACGGCGCTGCCTCTACCTCTGGATCGACTACCCATCGCTCGAGAAGGAGATCCGGATCGTCGAGCGCAAGGTGCCCGGGATCAACGCACGGCTCACGCGGGAGGTCGCGAAGTTCATGGAGACGCTGCGCCAGGTGCGGCTCGCCAAGGTGCCGGGCGTCGCCGAGACCCTCGACTGGGCCCAGGCGCTCGTATCCCTTCACGCGGACCACCTCGACGAGCCGCTCGTCGCCGAGACGCTCGGCTGCATCCTGAAGGACGCCGACGACCTCAAGCGCTTTCGCGCCGAGGTCGCCAAGGCGGGCCTCACGCCCTTCCTGCCCGTTCAGGCGTAGATGGTCGCGCGCGAGCTGCCCGCGGCCGTCGCGCGCTTCGCCGCGCTCCTGCGACGGCACGGGCTCCCCGTGACGCTGGTCCACGTCACCGACGGGGTGCGCGCGCTCGATCACCTCGACATCGCCGACCGCCGGGAGCTCCACCTCGGACTCAAGACGATCTTCGTCGGCCGCCCGGAGGAGACGCCCGCCTTCGACCGCTGCTTCGAGGCGTTCTGGCGGCTCGAACCGACGGGCGAGGGGATCCCCGGGCTCATCCAGGTCCCGCCCGCGGAGCCGCGCGAGAGCGATGCCGTCCTGAACTCGTCGAGCCAGAAGCGCGAGTCGCTCGCCCTCGAGAGCTGGGGCGAGGGTGAGGACGCGGCCGAGGACGGCGGCGAGCCGCTCAGCGTCCCGGTCGCGTCGGAGAGCGAGGGGCTGCTGGGCCAGGACTTCTCGACCTTCGGCGCCGACCAGCTCGACGAGATCCTCCGGCTCACGATCAAGATCGCGCGCCGGCTCGCCCACCGGATCACGCGGCGGCGCCGACCGGTCGGGCGGCGCGGGCGGGTAGACCTCCGGCGGACGCTTCGGGCGAACCTCACCAAGGGTGACCTGATCGACCTCCGCTACCGCGAGCGGAAGCGGAAGAAGATTCGCCTCGTCCTGCTCTGCGATGTCTCGGGCTCGATGGACCTCTATAGCCGCTTCCTTCTCCAGTTCCTGTTCGCCTTGCAGAACGTGTTCGGGCGCGTCGAGACGTTCACCTTTTCGACGCGGCTCACGCGGATCACGGAGTACCTGCGCGGTCGCTCCTACCGGCAGGTGTTGCGCCGGCTCGCGGAGGTGCGCGACTGGTCGGGCGGGACCAAGATCGGTGTGGCGCTCGCGCAGTTCAACCGGGAGTGGCCGCAGCTCGTGGACCGGCGCACGATCGTGATCGTCATGTCCGACGGCTGGGACACCGGCGACCCCGAGGTGCTCGCGTCCGAGCTTCTCCGCATCAAGCGGCGGGCGGGGCGCGTCATCTGGCTGAACCCGCTGCTCGGCAACCCCTCCTACGAGCCCCTCACGCGCGGCATGGCCGCGGCGCTGCCGCTCATCGACCACTTCGCGCCGGGCCACAGCCTCGCCGCGCTCAGAGACCTGGCGAGCAAGCTGAGGCTGTAGCCCGTTTTTGTTTTGCGCTCGCGGAGCGTATCATTGGGGACCCATGGCGGAACTCTTCGATCACATTGACGAGTTGCGCCGGTCGACCCGCAGGGTGGCCGTCGCCACGCTCGTGAACACCCGCGGGACCACGCCGCGCAAGGAAGGCGCGAAGATGCTAGTCGGCGAGGGCGGCGCCGTGCTGGGCTCCGTCACGATCGGCGGCTGCGTGGACGCGCAGGTGATCGAGCAGTCCGAGGAGGTCCTCCAGAGCATGCAGCCGCGGCTCCTCGAGTTGAACCTGGGCGACGAGGACGCATGGGAAATCGGTCTCACGTGCGGCGGCACGATCGAGGTCTTCGTCGAGCCCGTCGCCTTCGACCGCGCGGACGACGCCGCGCTCCGCGTCTACGAGCGCGTGCGCGCCCACGCCGCGTCCGGGCACTCGGGAGCGATCGTCACGCGACTCGACGGCCAGCCGGGGGCCAAGCTCCTCGTCCTCGACGACGGGACGGCCGAGGGCACGCTGGGCGACGCGTTCCTGGACGAGCGGTTCAGCCGCGAGGCGCGCGAGGCGCTCCAGACCGGCGCCTCGCGAACGCTCTTCCTGGAGGGGACGCGCGCGTTCGTCGAGGTGTTCACGCCGCCCGCGCTGCTGCTCGTGGTCGGCGCGGGCCACGTGGCGATGCCGCTCACGGCGCTCGCCCGCGTGCTCGGCTACCGCACCGTCGTGCTCGACGGCCGGCCCCGATTCGCGACCCGCGAGCGGTTTCCCGAGGTGGACGAGCTCCGCGTCGGGATCCCGTCGGAGCTGGTCGGCGAGTACCCGCTGATCCCGTCCACGGCGCTCGTGCTCGTGGCCCACGACTACAAGTACGACCTCCCGGTGCTCCGTCGCGCGCTCCAGACCGACGTCGGTTATGTCGGCATGCTCGGATCGGCGCGGCGTGGCGGGACCATCCTGAAATTCCTCGCGGAAGAGGGTGTGAGCGACGCGGCCATCAAGCGCATCCGCGTCCCGATCGGCCTCGATCTGGGTGCCCGCTCCGCGCCCGAGATCGCGCTCGCGATCATGGCTGAAATCCAGGCCGTCCGCGGCGCCGGCACGGGTCAGCCGCTGTCGGCTGCGCCGCGGCGCCGGGACGCACGGCCCCCGCGACTATGAAGGCGATCGCCCAGCAGCGCGCGACGGCGAGGGTCGAGACCCTCGTGGACCGGGTGCTCTGCCACGACGTCCGTGACGGGGCGGGCACGGTCGCGGTCGAGAAGGGCGCGCGCCTCACCCCCGAGAGCGCGAAGAAGCTCCTCGACACCCCGTGGGACGAGATCCACGTGCTCGCCCTCGAGCCGGGAGACCTCCACGAGGAGGAGGCCGGCCAGCGCCTCGCGGCGGCGGCCGTCGGCGAGGGGGCGGAGGTGAAGGGCTACACGGGCGGCCAGTGGACGCTCGCCGCGACCCGCCGTGGGCTTCTCAGAATCCGGCGCGCCGCGCTCGCCGACGTCAACGCGCTCGAAGGCGTCTCGGTCTTCACGCTCTTCGATGCCCAGCCCGTCGAGCCCGGCGAGACGGTCGCCAAGTGCAAGGTCACGCCCCTCGTGGTCGCCGGCGAGACCCTCCGCGCCGTCGAGCAAGGCGCGCGCGCCGCCCAGGGGCTCGTGAGCGTCTGTGCCTTCGCGCCGACGACGATCGGCGTCCTCGCCCAGCAGCGTCTGGACGAAAAGCAGCGGGCGCGCTTCGAGGCTGCGCTTCGGCAGAAGCTCGAGTGGCTCGGGAGCCGGCTCCTGGCAATCCGCTACGCGACCGGCTCGGCGCGCGTGGTCGCCGACGAGCTCCAGACGCTCAGGTCGCAGGGCGCAGAGGTGCTCATCGTCGCGGGCGCGAGCGCGCTCGACCCGCTCGATCCGGTCTTCGGCGGGCTCACGCTGCTGGGCGCGCGGATGGAGCGCCACGGCGCGCCGGCGCATCCCGGCAGCCTGCTCTGGTTGGCGTTCTGGGAGGGCAGGCCCGTGCTCGGCATGCCCACGTGCGGGATGTTCTCGCAGGCAACGACCTTCGATCTGGTGCTGCCGAGGATTCTCACGGGCGAGCGGATCGACAACCAGGCGCTCGCCGAGCTCGGCCACGGCGGCCTGCTCTCGCGCGACATGGCCTTTCGCTTCCCGCCGTATCGCGCCGACGCTGCGCGAGGGGAATTGGAATGAGCGACGCGCACCTTTCTCCGGCCACCCACGGTGGGCGCCGGGCTCGCGGACCCCGCTACGAATGAGCGACGCGCACCTTTCTCTGGCCACCCACGGTGGGCGCCGGGCTCGCGGACCCCGCTACGAATGAGCGACGCGCACCTTTCTCCGGCCACCCACGGTGGGCGCCGGGCTCGCGGACCCCGCTAGGAATGACGGTCCAGGCGACGCGTGGCCCCTACAGTGATGTCATCCGCGAGCGCTGGAGGCGGCCGAAGTTCCGGGGCGAGCTGCCGGGGGCGAACGCGGTTGCGGAGGACGTGAACCCCCTCTGCGGCGACCGGGTCAGGCTGATGCTGCGCCTCGTGGGCGGCCGGGTGGCGGGTGCTAGGTTTACGGGCGACTCGTGCGCCATCTGCGCCGCCTCCGCCGACGTCGTCGTCGAGCTGGTCGACGGTCGTCCGGTCGCCGAGGCGAGGCGGGTGGACACCGCCGACGTGCTCGCCGTGCTCCAAGCCGACATCCGCCCGACGCGCATGCGGTGCGTGACGCTGCCGCTCTCGGTGCTGGCCACGGCGCTCAACGGCGGCGCGAGCCGAGACGGTTCGGTCGGTGAGGCGAGCGGTGAAAAAGCTCGAGGATCCGGAGCCACCGCATGAGGCTCGACGAGCTCACGCGCCCTGACTTCCCGATCCTCGAGCGAGCCGTCAACGGGCATCCGCTCGTTTACCTCGACTCGGCCGCGTCCAGCCAGAAGCCCAGGCGCGTGATCGAGGCGATGAGCCAATACTACGAGCGGAGCCACGCCAACGTGCACCGCTCGATCCACACGCTCGGTGAGGAGGCGACCGAGCTCTACGAGACCTCGCGCGACCGAGTCCAGCGGTTCATCGGCGCCCGTTTCCGCGAGGAAATCGTGCTCACGCGCGGGACGACGGACGGACTCAACCTGCTGGCCGATGCGCTTTGCATGAGGCTCGCCCCGGGCGACGAAGTTCTCGTCACGGAGATGGAACACCACTCCAACCTCATCCCGTGGCAAATGGCCGCACGGCGCCGGGGCCTCACGCTCAAGGCGGTGCCCGTGACGGGGGAGGGGCTGCTGGACCTCGAGGCGCTCGACCGGTTCCTGACCGGGCGGACACGCGTCGTCGCCTTCGCCCACGTGTCGAACGTCCTCGGCACGATCAACCCCGTCGCCGAGGTGGTGAGCGCGGCCCGCCGGTTCGGCGCGATCACGGTCGTGGACGGGGCTCAGGCGGCGCCTCACCTGGCGCTCGATATGTCTTCATTGAATTGTGACTTTTACGTGTTCTCGCCCCACAAGATGCTCGGGCCCACCGGCATCGGCGTCCTCTACGGGCGGCGCGAGGTCCTCGAGCGTCTCGAACCGACGCGAGGCGGGGGCGAGATGATCAAGGAGGTCTGGATCGAGCGCGCGCAGTGGAACGACCTCCCGTGGCGCTTCGAGCCCGGCACCCCGTCGATCGCCGAGGCCGTCGGCCTCACCGCGGCGATCGAGTACCTCGAGAAGCTCGGCATGGACCGCGTCGCAGAGCACGAGCGGGCGCTCAGCCGCCAGGCCCTCGACGGGCTCGCGCAGATCCCGGGCGTCCGGGTCTTCGGGCCGCCCCACTCGATCGAGCGCGGCGCGGTGGTCGCGTTCGCGATCGAGGGCCTCCACCCCCACGATGTCGCCGCGCTGCTGGACGCCGACGGCATCGCCGTCCGCGCGGGGCACCACTGCGCCATGCCGCTGATGCGACGGCTCGGCGTCGTGGGAACCACGCGCGCCAGCTTCTCGGTCTTCAACTCGCCCGAGGAGGTCGCGTCGCTCCTCCACGCGGTCGCCGCCGTCCGGACGGCGCTTTAGGGGCGGGGGCACCGGATGAAGATCTTCGTCTCGGCGCTTCTGACGCTTCTCCTGGCGCCGGCGCTCGCCTTTTCGGCACCCGCGCCCGTCGCGAAGATCGAGATCGAGGGCGTGATCAGCCCCGTCACGCTCCGGCTCGTCGGGCTCGCGATCGACCGCGCCCAGGCCGAGCGCGCCCAGGCGCTCGTGATCCAACTCGACACCCCGGGCGGGCTCGAGCGGTCCATGCGGTCGATCGTCCAGCGGATGATGAACGCCGAGGTGCCCGTGATCGTCTTCGTTGCCCCGACCGGCGGCCGGGCCGCGTCGGCCGGCGTCTTCATCACGATGGCGGCTCACGTCGCGGCGATGGCGCCGGCGACCAACATCGGCGCGGCCTCGCCCGTCGCCCTCGGGGGCGGCGCTGACAAGACGATGATGAAGAAGATCGAGAACGACGCCGCCGCGTTCATCCGCACGGTCGCGCTCGAGCGCGGCCGCAACGCCGACTGGGCGGAGAAGGCCGTGCGCCAGGCGGTCTCGATCACCGAGCGCGAGGCGGTGAAGCTCAAGGTCGTCGACCTCATCGCCGACTCGATCCCCGATCTCCTCGACAAGATCGACGGGCGCGTCGTGAAGCTGCCGAAGGGGACCGTGACGCTCGCCACGAAGGGCGCCCCCGTGACGCCGATCGAGATCGGGTTCCGTGACCGGTTCCTCGCCCTGATTACGGACCACAACATCGCCTACATCCTCCTCATGATGGGCATGGTCGGCCTCTTTTTCGAGCTGGCCAACCCGGGAGTGATCCTCCCCGGCGTGATCGGCGGCATCTCGCTCATCCTTGCCTTCTTCGCCTTCCAGAGCCTGCCGATCAATTTCGCGGGCGTGCTGCTGATCCTCTTTGCGATCGTGCTCTTCATCGCCGAGGTGAAAGTGGTCAGCCACGGAGTGCTCGGCACCGGCGGTGTGGTGGCCATGGCGCT
>JBGPIS010000025.1:0-13051 GCA_041484965.1 Methylomirabilia bacterium | reverse complement strand
GCCGCCGATCAGGAGGATCGCGCGGAGGACGCTGTCGAACGAGCGCTGGTTCGTGCAGAGCACCGTCACGCCCGCGCCGATGAGATCCCGGACCACGTCTTTCTGAAGGTCCGAAAACGCGAGAACCAGATCGGGTTCGAGCGAGAGGATCTTGTCGAGACGGAACGTCGTGAAGCCACCGACGCGCGCCTTGTCACGCGCGGCCTCGGGTCTGCGCGCGGTGCCCGGCACGCCCACGACGCGCTCGCCGGCGCCGATGAGGTAGGCGATCTCGGCGGTCTCCGCCGTCAGGCAGACGACGCGCCGGGGGAAATCGATCGTGCTCTTGCCGTACATCGTCAGCCGATGCCGTACACCCTAGCCCGCATTATTCACGAACGGATCGGCGGCGACCGAGCGGGTGGCGCAGGGTGTGGCCCCTGCGGGGCGGGCGGAGTGGGACCCCTCGACCGCTCGCCGTTCGGAGAACGGCGCGTGCGGTCGACGGGTGACGGAGCCCACCACCCGGGGGCCACGCCCTGTGACAGGCTACTCTAGCCTTCGTAGAGCTCTCGCCTGGCGAGGCCACGCTGGAAGGCGAGGTACTGCTCGCGCGTCATCGGCGGTTTGGCCGTCTGGAGGACCTCGCGGGCGGCCGCGGCGTTCTCGCCGAGCAAGTCCACGACCATCGCGGCGAGCGCCTTCGCCGTCGCGAGGTACGCGAGGGGCTTGTCCACGATCTCGTAATCGGCGCCGTGGCCCCCGCCGCGCGCGCCGCCGATGTAGGGATGGAGCACGGGCATGACCTGCGAGAGGTCGCCCATGTCGGTCGAGCCCGTGCGGTGGCCGATCTGCCGGTAGTGCTCCTCGCCGACCAGCGCCGTCGCACTCTCCTTGAACCGGCGCGCCATCAGCGGGTCGCAGGTCATCGGCATGTAGCCCGGCAGCGTCTCGATCTCGACCTTGGCGCCGAGGGCGAGCGCGCCCGCCCGGAGCGCGCGATCCACCTTCTTGTTGACGTCGAGGATCGCGTCCATCGTGCGGCCGCGCACGTAGGTCTCGATCCGTACCTCGCCCGGAATCACGTTCACCTGAGAGCCGCCGTGGGTGATGATCGGGTGGACGCGGATCGTGTCCTCGTCTCGGAACGTCTCGCGGAGCGCGTTGATCGCCATGAGCCCGATCTGGGCCGCGTAGAGGGCGTTCACCCCCATGTGCGGGGCGCCGCCCGCGTGCGCCGCGCGCCCGATGTAGCGCACGGTCTTCACGATGCAGCCGTTGTTCGACGCCGGCACGCCCGCCTTGCCGTCCTCCGGCCGCGACGTCAGGTGGATCATCATGGAGAGGTCCACGTCGTCGAAGTGCCCGAGCCTCAGGAGCTCGGGCTTGCCGCCGAGAAACTCGAGCTTGCCCGCGCGCGCTTGGCTCACCCGCCACTCGATATCGCCGTACTCCTCGGCAGGCACGGCGAAGAACGCGACGCCCCCCGCCAGATGGTCGAACGCCTTCGCGTCGAGCAGGCCCATCGCCGCGCCGAGCATCCCCGCCACCTGGGCGTTGTGGCCGCACGCGTGCGCGGCGCCGGTCTGCGGATCGCCCTCCGGGTGGCCGGCGACGACCAACGCGTCGAGCTCGCCCAGCACGGCGAAGGTCGGCCCATCACCCGCGCGCCCTTTCGCGTCGGCGCGCACGCCGGTCAGCGCCAGGCCCGCGCGCGGCGCCAGGCCGAGCGTCTTGAACGTCTCCTCGACCAGCCGCGCCGTCTTGACTTCCTTGAAGCCGAGCTCCGGATGGCGCCGGATCTGCTCGCCGAGCCCGATGATCTCCTCGCCCCGCCGGTCGATCGCTTCCCACACGCGCGCCTTCAGATCGTTCCTGGTCATGTTGCTCCTCTCGGGAATGCCCCCTCCCGGCATACCATAGTGGGAGAGGAGCGGGAGGAAAACATGGAATTCCATCACGTCATGGAGGCCGCGGGCGTCCTCGTCCTCGGCCTCGTCTTCTACTCGTACACGTTCCGCCGGCGGGGGCTGTGGGCCCGGCTCGACTCGCGCGCGCACCAGGCCGTCAGCGGGCTCGCCTTCGGCGTGCTCGCGGTGGTCCTGATGATCTCGCGCATCCAGGTGAGCAGCGACGGCTACTTCATCGACGCCCGGGCGGTGCCGATCGCGCTGATCGGCCTGATCGAGGGCTGGCCCGCCGCGATCTTCGCGGCCGCGCTCGCCGCGCCCTACCGGAGCTGGCTCGGCGGCAGCGGTGCGCTGGCGGGCGTCCTCGGGATCGTCGGCATCGTCGTGGCCTCGGGCCTCGTCCACATGTGGGCGGTCCGCGATGGCGGCGTCAGGGCCCGCCACGCGCTGATGCTCGCGGGGGCCGCGTACACCGTGACGTTCCTCTCGTTCGTGATGCTGGGCGCCAACGGACTCGCGCTCTTCCACCCCATCGCCTTGCCCTTCCTCATCGTGACCTTCGTCGGGATCGGCCTCGGCGCCTACCTCTTCCGCGACGTGGTCGACAGCCGGACCACCGAGACGGTGCGCCGCGAGGCTGCGGAGCTGCGCGCCGTCACATTGCTCGCCCGCGCCGCCGCGCACGAGATCAACAACCCGCTGACGATCGTCATCGGCGGGCTCGTCCTGATCGGCAAGCGCCTGCATCCGGGGAGCGCGGAGGCCGAGTGGGTCGCGCGCGCCAACGAAGGCGCCCAGCGCATCAAGGAGATCGTGGCGCGCATGAGCAACATCACGCAGATCGCCGAAGTGCCTCCGCAGGGCACGCTGCCGCCGATGCTCGACATCAAGAAGTCGGGTCGGCCGGACTGAGCGCGCGGCTCAGCGCCCGGGTGAGCCGTCGAGCCGGACGCGCCGCTGCACTTAGAACTTCACGGGCGCCGGCGGCATCTTGCCGCTGGCGTAGAGCTGCGGCAGCTCCGGCGATGCGTTCTCCCACACCAGCAGCATCGAGCGCTTGGGCGCGAACCCGCGATGGCGGATGTCGGCGGGCATGGCGGCGACGTCGCCGGGCTTCATCGTCACCCGGGCCCGCATGGCTCCAGTCTCGCGATCCTCGACGTCCCAGTGGATCTCGTCGCTGAGCTGGACGAACCACTCCACGCGGTCGTTGCCGTGGATGATGGGCAGGATGTACTCCTCCGTCGTCGGGCAGTAGAGGCTCGCCTTGCAGACGGAGACGACCGAGGGGTTCCAGGTCACGTCGGAGCGGGACAGATAGGCGAAGAGGTTGAAGGCGACCACGTCGTCCTCGAAGCCGGGCTCGGCGATGACCTGGGGCCGGTCCTGCGGCACATCGCGGAAGTGCCGGTTCACCGGAAAGCCGTTCTCGTCGGTCCGCAGCGGCTCGTCGCCCGGGGCGTTGACCATGCGCTTGGCCGTCACCCGATGGCGGGTGATCGCCTCCTTGTTGCTTCCGTTCTTGGGTCCGAAGGCGGTGCCCGTCTCCTCGGGGCTCGCGAAGGGATCGAACGTCGCGTTCGTCCAGTCGTCCAGGATGGCCTCGAAGACCCGCTGGATCATCGGCGTCTTGAATCGCTCCACGTGATCGCGCCCGGCCTTGCGGTAGTGCTCGTTGAACCGGCCGGCGAAGAGATCCACCGACCCATAGTGGTTCACGGTCCCGATGACGGTGTCGAAGTTCACGGTGCCGTAGAAGAAGCCCCAGGCGATGTCGCGCTGGAGCGCGCGCAGGAAGGCATCGACCGGGAGCAGGTGCCGGCCCTTCGGCCACGTCACGTGAGCGAAGTAGTCGTCACGGCTGAAGCTGAAGCTCCCGAGCACGAACGTACGGTAGCCGTGCCGGTTGGGCTCGATGGATCCGATCTCGGGGAGGACGTCGGTGCCTGTGCTCATGTCGTCGTTCCTCCTCGCGTCGTCTCAGGCCGTCGGCTGCGGGGTCGTCTGGCAGATCTGCGCCCAGCGCTCGATCGTGTCCGGTCCGCCTAGGGTCTGGAGCAGGACCACACCCGGCCGCGCCGCGTGGAACTGGTAGGCGGCGCCCACGGGCAGGAGCGTCATATGGCCGCGGCGGGCGCGGACGACACCCATCTTGCGCCCGGCCGGCGTGCCGGCCAGCCCGACGGAGCCGCGGGTGCCGGCCGGCACGAGGCCCGGGTTGTCGAGCTTGAGCAGGCGGATCTCCACCTCGCCGTCCATGACGAGTGCGAACTCGTCCTGCGCGGGCGCGCGCCAGCCGGAGGTGCCTTCGGCGCGGATGGCCTCGATCACGTACTCGATGTTCTTGCCGACCGCCACCTTCTCGTACGGCTTCGACTTCGACGCCACCTCGAACATGTTCGAGAAGACGTAGTTGCGCGCGTCGTCGTTGATCACCTCGACGCCGCCCTTCTCGTAGTGCTGGAGCGAGCCGAAGCGCGTGGTGTGTTGCGCCATCTCCCGCCTCCTTTCGTGGAGCCGTCCGCTGCGGCTTGATGCGCGCGGCGAGGGCCCAGATCTCCCCCGGGGTGGGGGGGCGTGCGTCAGCATGGGCCAGAGTCGAACGGTTTGTAATCCGGGGCCCCGGGCTTGTCAAGCCCGGGCTATCTTTGCACGAAGCGGTCCGGGAGGAACTCGTCCACGGCGATGCCCGGCTTGCCGCGGCTCATCCAGTCCGTCATGAGCCGGGCGGTGATCGGCGCGAGCAGAATGCCGTTGCGAAAATGCGCCGTCGCGATCCAGAGCCCCTCGATCCCGGGCCACGGTCCGAGGATCGGCAGGCTGTCGGGCGCCCACGGACGGAACCCGCACCAGGTCCGCGCGATCGGCAGATCGCGGAGCGAGGGCACCAGCTCGATCGCCGCGCGCAAGAGCGACCCGATCCCCTCGGCGGTCACCGCGCGCTGAAAGCCCGCGCGCTCGACCGTCGCCCCCACCAGGAGCTCGCCCGACGGCCGCGGCGCCAGGTACACCTCGCCGTGGACGCAGTAGGTCAGGATCGGCGGCACGTGGGCCAGAGCGATCATCTGGCCGCGGCGCGGCTCGACGCGGAGCCGCAGGCCGAACGACGCGACCAGCTCCGAGGTCCAGGCGCCGGCGGCGAGCAGGACCGCGTCCCCCTCGACGCGCTCCCCTTCCGTCACGACGGCGCGCGCCCGGCCGCCCTCCACGATCACGCGCGACACGTTGCAACCCGTGCTCAGCAGGACGCCCGCGGCGGCGGCAGCCTGGGCGTAGGCGAGGACGAGCCTCTGGTTATTGAGCCAGTGGTCGCCCTTGACAAAGACGGCGTGACGCACCTTGGGCGAGAGCCCGGGCTCGAGGGCCTGGACGTCCCCGCCCTCGAGCACCTCGACGCCGAACTCCTTGTTGACCGCCCACGCTTCCGCGTCGCCGCGGGTCTGCGTCACCGACATCGGGTAGATGGTCCCGCGCGTGACGTACTCGAGGTCGATGCCGGTCCGCTCCTGCAGCTCGCGGACGACGTCCGGGTAGAGCCGCCAGCTCGCGAGGGCCAGACGCGCGAAGGTCGTCTCCGACGATTCCCCGAGGGGCGCCAGCAGCCCGGCCGCGGCACTCGAGGCCTCCGCGCCCGGCGTCGCCCGCTCGAACACCGTCACCTCGCACCCGGCCTTTGCCAGCTCGTACGCCGTGGCGAGCCCGATGATCCCGCCGCCGACGACGAGGACCTTCATCGGGCCAGGGCTTCGAGGAACCGCGCCGTGGCGTCCGCCGGCGACTCGGCCGTGAGGATCGCCGAGATGACGGCGGTGCCGTGCGCCCCCGCGCGCTTGACGTCGCCGACGCGCTCGGCAGTGATGCCGCCGATGGCGATCACCGGAATCCGCACGGCGCTCGCGACGCGCGCGAGCTTGTCGAGCCCCTGCGGCAGGCCGTAGGCGCGCTTGGAGGGCGTGTCGTAGACCGGACCGAAGACGAGCCAGTCGGCGCCGTTGACCTCGGCCTCGAGCGCCTCCGGGAGCGAGTGGACCGAGGCGCCGATGCGGAGGCGCGTGCCCACGAGGGCGCGGATGTCCTTGACGGGCAGCGAGGTCGAGGCGCGCTGGACGGCGTCGGCGCCCACCGCGAGCGCCACGTCCACGCGGTCGTTGACGATCAGGCGCGCCCCGGTGTCGAGCGTGAGGCCGCGAATGCGGCGGCAGAGGAAGGCGAGGTCGGCGGCACCCAGGTCCTTCTCCCTCACCTGCACGGCGGGCAGCCCCGCCGCGAGGCACTCACCGACGACGGCGGCGAGCTCGCGGCCGCGCGTCTGGGTGCGGTCGGTGACGAGCGTGAGCCTCAGCTCGTCCAATCGGGCACGCCCTCGAGCGGCGAGGACGCGGTCGCGTAGAGCTTCTTCGAGATACGCCCCGCGCGGTGCGCCAGGCGTCCGGCCTCGACGGCGAGTTTCATCGCCCTCGCCATGTCGACCGGATCCTGGGCGCCGGCGATCGCGGTGTTCATGAGGACGCCGTCGCAGCCGAGCTCCATCGCGACGGCGGCATCGGACGCCGTGCCGACGCCCGCATCCACGATGACGGGGACCGTCACCGTCTCGAGGATGATCTTGATGTTGTAGGGATTCCGGATGCCGAGCCCCGAGCCGATCGGCGCGCCGAGCGGCATCACGCACGCCGCCCCCGCGTCCTCGAGCTTCTTGGCCGTCACCGGATCGTCGTTCGTGTAGGGCATGACGACGAAGCCCTCGCGCGCCAGCGTCTTCGTCGCTTCGAGGAGCCCCTGGACGTCGGGGAAGAGCGTGCGCGAGTCGCCGATGACCTCGAGCTTGACCATCTCGCCGAGCCCCGCCTCGCGCGCGAGATACGCAGTGCGGACCGCCTCGTCGGCGGTGTAGCAGCCGGCGGTGTTCGGGAGCAGCGTGTAGCGCGTGGTATCGAGGTGGTCCAGGATCGACTCGCCCGACGGCAGGCTCACGCGCCGGAGCGCCACCGTGATGATCTGCGCCCCCGACGCCTCGTGCGCCTGCTTCATGAGCTCCATGGACGAGTACTTCCCCGTGCCGACGATGAGCCGTGAGGAGAACTCCTTGCCGCCGAGAACCAGATTCGTGTCGCTCATGACTGTCCTCCGAGCCATTTCACCGCTCGCCTCGCGGCTCGACGCCGCTCAGCTCGCACTGCCCCCACCCATCGGTCGGACGATCTCCACCGTGTCCCCTTCGTTGAGGCGTGTCGCCGCGTGGGCGCTCTTCGGCATCACCTCGCGGTTCACCGCAACGGCGGTGTACGCGCGCGTCACGCCGAGGTGCGCCAGAAGGCCGTCCACGCTGATGCCGTCGGCGACCTGGTGCTCCTTGCCGTTCACCACGATCTTCATGACTAGAACAATACCACCACGCTCACACGATGGACTTGCCGGCGTCCACCATGAGGGTCGCGCCCGTGACGTACGAGGACTCGTCACCGGCCAGGAACAGAATGGGGAACGCGACCTCGCGCGGCTCCGCCCAGCGGCCGAGGAGATTGTCGCCGGCGCGCTGCGCGCGAAGCTCCGACTCGGACACGCCCTGGCTCGCCGCGCGGCGGATGTGATACGGCGTGAGCGTCCCGCCCGGACACACCGCATTCACCCGGACGCCGTACGGCGCTTCCTCCACGGCGAGCGCGCGGGTGAATCCGAGCACGGCGGCCTTGGTCGTATCGTACTGGCCCATGCCCGAGCGTCCGATGACGCCATAGACCGAGGAGACGTTCACGATCGTGCCGCGGCCCGACGCGCGCAGCGCCGGGAGCGCCGCCTTGCAGCAGTAGGCCGTCGCGAGGACGTTCACGCCGAGGATGAACTCCCAGCCCTCGGGATCGGCCTCGGCGAGCGGCGTGTAGAGTCGCACGCCGGCGACGTTGACCACGGTGTGGAGCGCCCCCAAGAACGCGATCGCGGCTTCCACGGCGCGCTGAGCCTCGCTCTCACGGCTCAGATCGGCCACGAGCGGGACGACCGTCGCGCCCGGGATCGACCTGGCGATGCCGGCCGCCGCCGCCTCGACCGCGGATTGGTCGATGTCTACGATCGCGACAGCCGCGCCTTCCTCCGCGAAGAGCCGCGCGGTCGCCTCGCCGATGCCGCCGCCGCCGCCCGTGACGAGCGCGGCGCGGCCCGCCATGCGTCCCGCCACGGCCGCGCTCAGACGAACGTCAGCCGGGTGCCCGGCCGGGCGACGACACGCGCCATCGCGCCCTCGACCCAGCTCGCACCGGGCGGGAGCAGCACCGACGCCGAGCGCACGAGGAACGACTCGGGGTCGCGTCCGGGCGGCGGCGCCCCGTGATCGCGCAGCGCTCGGGCAGCGGCGAGCAGGCGCTTCCTCACCTGGATGATGGCGGTGTCGCTGGTGCCCAGGTGCTCCTGCGTCCGGTCCACGATGGGCCCCTGACTCTCCTGGATCGCCTGGTCCTGCACGCCGAAGCCCGGGATGCCGCAGAACATGCGCGTGCGGTGCGCCTCCCAGTTCATGCCGTAGTCGTTTTGTTTATTGTCGGCAGTCCGGATGTCGCCGTAGGGCTCGGAGCTGGCCGGGGTGTAGTCGCACACGTGCGCGCCCCGGCCCTCGACGTTCAGCGCGATCTCCTCGCGCGTGAGCGGGCGGTCCGGATGCCACGTGACCATCCAGTTGATGACGTTGGTGTCGTCCATCGGCACCCAGATGTGGGACTGCGTGATCTTCTCGTCGAGGTCAGTCGGCGGCATCGTGTAGAAGGGCATGAGGAACTGAGTGACGCGCCAGAGGTACTGCCCGTCGGCCCGCGTGCGCCGGGCGCCGATCAGCACGCCGTAGTCGGTGTCCACCACGTCGAAGCGTGGCGCGCGGTCGGCCGTCTGCACGGCCGCGCCCACGCCGAAGCTCGAGCGGTCGAGCTCCTCGACGATCTCGGCGTCGGTGTGACTGAGCGGGGCGTGGAGGAACGAGATGTGGCTCGAGTCGATGCCGCCTTCCATCGCCTGGAACCAGTTGCACTCCTGGACGCGCTTGGAGACGAAGGTGTGGGCCTCGGGCAGGAGCGTCCACTCGAGGTGCGGCAGCGGCGGCGTCGGGTTCGCCGGCCCCATGTAGGCCCAGACCATGCCGCCGGCTTCCACGCATGGGTAGCCCACGTGCTTCATCTTGGACGCGAAGCCCGACTCCTCCGGCTCGTTCGGCATCTCCAGGCACTGGCCGTCCAGCCCGAACTTCCAGCCGTGGTAGACGCAGCGCATGCCCGCGTCCTCGACGCGGCCGAAGTAGAGCGAGGCGCCGCGGTGCGGACAGAACTCCCCGACGAGCCCGGGCCGGCCGTGCTTCGCGCGAAACGCGACGAGGCGCTCGCCGAGCAGTTTGACGCGCTTGACGCGCCCGCCGGCTGCCAGCTCCCCGGAGAGCACGACCGGGATCCAGTATTGCCGCACGAGCGCGCCCATGGCCGTGCCCAGCCCGGTTCGCGTCAGCAGCTCGTTGTCTTCCCCGCTCAGCATGAACGCTCACCTCCACTGCGTCCCAGCCAGGCCAGGATCCTCCCGCGCTCCCGCGCGTCGAACTCCTCACCGTAGAACCGCAGGAACAACGCCCTGCGAACCTCGGCGGGTGAGGCAAGCGGGTTCTTCGCGAGCACCGAAGCTCGGACGAGCGCCTGCGCGGTCGCGTGCATCGAGCAGCCCATCACCAGCCGCTCCCCGGACGAGCGCTGCAGGAGCATGTCTCGATACCTCGCCGCAACCTCCGGGCTCGTATCGGTTCTCATGCCACCTCACGATACAACGGGCCGAGCCCGAGACGCTCGGTCCATTGTTCCAGGTAGGTCCGGTCGATGTCGGGCGCGGACCCGAGAAGACCGCGAACATCGGCGAGCTGGACCTCGGAGCGGGTGCCCCTCGCCCAGTCCAGCTTCGAAATGATGAGATCCTCGATCGCAACCATCGAGAACTGGTGGCCCTCGACCTCCGCGCGCCGGCGGCGCGCGAACTCGACGCGCCGGTACTCGCTGTCCTTGCGGACGATGACGTCCACTTTGACCACGTGGGCTTGGTGGATCAGGTTGAACGTGCCGGCGCGGGCGACCGCATCGCGCACGGCGTCTCGGTCAACGTAGAAGTCGCTCTCGAACAGACCGCAGAGTCGATCCGTGTCGCCGGCCGTCAGCTCGACCACGAGGTCGATGTCTCGGGTCATCCGCGGTGTCGCGTAGTAGTTGGCCGCCATGGACCCAGTCACCATGTAGGGGATTGCCACAGAGTCCAGGCGCGCCGTCACGGTCCTGAGGACCTCCAGCTCCGGCGTCACGCGATCGCAGGCCCGCGCCTCAGTTCGGCCGACGGTGCGCCTGCACGTGGCGATACATGCCCGAGGAATCGCTTCGTCATGACGCCTCCGTGATGGCCTTGAGGGCCGTGGGGTTCTCGAGCGAGGAGAGGTCGCCCGGCTCTTTGCCCAAGTAGGTCGCGCGGATCACGCGGCGCATGATCTTGGCGCTCCGCGTCTTGGGGAGATCGCGCGTGAACAGCACGCGCTCGGGTTTGAGCGCCTTGCCCATCTGGGTCGCGACGAGCGCCGACAGCTCGGCGCGGAGCGGCTCGGACGGCGCCGAGCTCGGACGGAGCACGACGAAGCAGACGATCGCCTCGCCCTTCACTGGATGCGGCACGCCGACCACGCCCGCCTCGGCGACGGCGGGGTGGCCCACCAGCACCGACTCGACCTCCGCCGGGCCAAGACGCTTGCCCGCGATCTTGAGCGTGTCGTCCGAGCGCCCCTGGATGAACCAGAAGCCGTCCTCGTCCACGAACGCCCAGTCGCCGTGGACCCAGACGTCCTTCCAGCGCGACCAGTACGTCTCCTCGTAGCGCTGCGGGTCCTTCCAGAAGCCCTGGGTCATGCCGGGCCACGGCGCCGTCACGACCAGCTCGCCCACCTGCCCGCGCACGGGCTTGCCGTCATCGCCGAAGCAGTCGGCCGCCATGCCGGGGATCGGTCCCGCGAACGAGCACGGCTTGATCGGCGCGATCGGGAAGCAGCTGAGGATGCCGCCCGAGATCTCGGTGCCGCCCGTGTAGTTGATGATCGGCACACGGGCTTTCCCAGCGTTCTCGAAGAGCCAGCGGTAGGGCTCGGGGTTCCACGGCTCACCCGTCGAGCCGATGATGCGCAGCGAGCCCAGCTCGTGGGCGTGGACGTGCTCGGCCCCGTGGGGCATGAGGGCGCGCACCGCCGTCGGCGAGATCCCCATCACCGTCACCTTGTAGCGCTCGACGAGCGCCCAGAGGCGATTCGGTTTGGGATAGTCCTGCACGCCCTCGAAGAGCACAGCCGTTGCGCCGTGGAAGAGCGCCGCGGTGATGAGCATCGGCCCCATGAGCCAGCCGAGGTCGGTGAGCCAGAAGAGCCGGTCGCCAGGGCCGACGTCCATGCAGTAGCCAAAGTCGTGCGCTGTCTTGAGCAGGAAGCCGCCGTGAGTGAGCACGGCGCCCTTCGGACGGCCCGTCGTCCCCGACGTGTAGATGATGAGGCACGGGCGCTCGGCCTCGACTGCGAGCGCCGGGCACGCGTCCGGCTCCTTCGCGACCAGCTCGTGCCACCAGAGGTCGCGCCCCGCCGTCCACGGGATCTCGCGCCCGAGCCGGCGGTAGACGAGCACGTGCTTCACGCTCGGCGAGGCGGCCGCGGCCTCGTCAGCCGTCTCCTTCATCTTCACGACCTGGCCCCGGCGGTGGAAGCCGTCGGCCGTGATCAGCGCCTTCGCCTCGCAGTCCTGGAGCCGCGAGGCGACCGCGCCAGGGCCGTAGCCAGAGAAGCACGGCGTGTAGATCGCGCCGATCCTGACGACGGCGAGCGTCGCGATGGCGGCCTCGGGCGACATCGGCAGGAACACGCCGACGCGGTCCCCCTCGCCCACGCCCAGGCGCTTCAGCGCGTTCGCGAGCCGGTTCACCTCGCGCGCGAGCTCCCGGTAGGTCAGCGTACGGCTCTGGCCGTCGTCCCCTTCCCAGATGATCGCCGGCTGGTCGCCGCGCCCCGCGTCGATGTTCCGGTCCACGCAGTTGTCGGCGAAGTTCATCAGGCCGCCCTCGAACCAGCGCGCCCACGGGAGGCCGCGCGAGACGTCGCGCACGCGCGTGTAGGGCTTGGTGAAGCGGACGCCGAGGTCCTTGACGACCGCGTCCCAGTACCACTCCGGGTCCTCGACCGACCGGCGCTGCAGCTCCTCCAGCGAGCCGATCTTCTGGGCGCGCATGAACCGCGCGATGCGCGAGCGCTCGGCGTACTCCTTGGTGGGCCGCCAGACGATCTCGCTCCTGCCGGTCTCGGTCATGGGCTCCCTCCCGACAGGGGGAGTTTACTCGGAGGCGGGCTGCGGGGCCAATCAGGCGCCGAACTTCATGAGCAGGCCGGGCACGGGGACGAGGCGGCGGCCCATCGGACCGGCCGCGAGCCGCAGACCTTCGAGCGCATACGCGCCAAGGAGCGGCAGGGCGTCGGGCTCACCGAACACGATGAGCGTGACCTCCGCGCGGCCGCTCACGCGGATCCAGCTCCGACCGATGTCGTGCTCGACATGCGGGCCGTCCGCCAGCACGAAGGTGTCGCGCACGTGGGGCGCCACGCCGAGCCGCAGCAGCAGCGCCGCCGGCACCGTGGTGTAGGTCGCGCCCGTGTCCACGAGCGCCTCGACCGTCTCCCAGCGCTCGCCCGCCGCATCGCCGATCTCGATCTCCACCCTGAACGTGCCCATGGCGTGAGCCTACCCGGGGGCATCCCGCGAAGCAATGCGTCGGATTGGATGCGGCCCGAATCGCTTGCGACGCTGCACATCGCCCGTCTATAGTGCTGACCAGACGTCTCCCGATGAATACGCGCCGCCCAGGAGCTGCTCGGGCACCGCGACGTGACCACGACGATGCACACCATGCCGCGCTACGCTGCAGGAACTCGCCGCATAGCGCGGCACGGGCGCTCGGGCCGCAACGGCCCAATCGTGGAGAGAATATGCGGGATTGCGTGACGA
This sequence comes from Methylomirabilia bacterium, assembly GCA_041484965.1. GTDB lineage: Bacteria > Methylomirabilota > Methylomirabilia > Rokubacteriales > CSP1-6 > JBGPIS01. Next base: position 129 of record JBGPIS010000025.1, on the reverse strand, counting down.
TTCTGGAGCCTTCGAAGCCGGCGCTACGCTGCAGGAAGCTGCGGCGTTTAGGCTGCTATACGGTTCCCTCTAATACTTGTTGGGCGGCGGAGAACCTTGCCAAACATGGCGTCTCGTTCGAAGAAGCGG